>JALJPB010000007.1:124265-138901 GCA_022969175.1 Colwellia sp.
AACAACCGAAACTGTAATGACTAGTGAAGTGCGTTCCATGGCGGCTTTTAATCCTTTTCGATACCATTTATCCAAAGGTTTTAAAATGAAGCTTTCTCTTTCTTTAACCCCTTTTTTGAACAGATATGTTGCCAGCGCGGGTACAACAAAAAGTGCGACGATTATCGCCGAAATAACAGCTAAAATGATACTAATTGCCATAGGTTGAAAAAGCTTAGCTTCAACACCTTCAAAGCTAAATAAAGGGGTGAATACCACCAGAATAATTGACGCAGCAAAAAAAACAGGACGAGCGACTTCTTTACCGGCCTCCTTTAATCTTTGCCGAATACCTTCTTCAGAGCTTTCAAAATGGCTTTCGTCATCGTCTGATTTTTCATATTGATTAGCATCTTTACCTAAGATTTGTTTTTGAGTATCTGCATAATGTGTCGGGTCTGGCCTATTTAAATGCTTAACCATGTTTTCAACCATCACCACAGAGCCATCAACCAACATACCAATAGCAACAGCAATACCGCCAAGCGACATAAGGTTAGCTGAAAGGCCAAACCACGACATTACCATTAGGGCTATGCCAACTGAAATAGGGATAGAAATTAATACTAAAAAAGTCGCCCTAAGGTTCATTAAAAAGAGTGCTAATACTATCGCAATAAAGATAAAAGCCAGTGATAACGCTTCAACCACGGTATCAACCGCTTTGGTGATCAAGTCAGCTTGATCATAAAAAGGCTCAAACCGAACCCCCTCTGGTAAAGCTTGATTAATAAGAGGAATGCGAGAAGTAATGCCATCTATCGTCGCTTTAGTATTTGCGCCCATTCTTTTTAAAACAATACCTGTGACCACTTCACCTAAACTAACAATATTTCCTTGATCATCTCTGCGGGTCATAGTTACTGCACCTTGGCGAATTTCGCTACCTAAAGCAACTTTGGCGACATCTTCTACCTTGATAACGGTTCCATCAACGGTTTTAACTGGTACTTGCTTTATGTCAGCTAGGCCCTCTTCGCCACTGTTAAACCAACCTGTACCACGAATAACAAGCTGCTCTTGCCCGCGGTTCATATACCATCCACCCACATTGGCGTTATTATTCTCAAGTGCTTTAACAATATCATCTTGAGTCAGTTGATAAGAAAGTAATTTGCTTGGTTCAATATTAACTTGATACTGCTTAACATTTCCGCCAAATGATAAAACATCCGTTACGCCATCAACAGGCATAACGAGTAATTTAACTATCCAGTCATTCAAGCTTCTTAACGACATTGAATCATAACCTGAGTCTTTGTCAGCAATTAATAGATATTGAAATACTTGTCCTAAACCTGAAGTATTGGGGCCCATTTCTGGTGTACCCACACCTTTTGGAATTAACTCTTTCGCGGCTTGTAGGCGCTCAAAAACTAATTGACGGGCAAAATAAATATCAGTGCCCTCTTTAAAAACTACGGTTACTCCAGATAATCCAGTTTTAGAAATTGAACGTACCTGCTCTACATCAGGCAAAGCATACATTACCGCTTCAATTGGATAGGTAATGAGTTGTTCAACTTCTTCCGCTGCTAAGCCTGGGGCTTCTGTATTAATGGCAACTTGCACATTAGTGACATCTGGAAACGCATCTAAATTCAATTTTGGTATCACAACAAGTGAACTCGCCATTGTCATGATTAAAGCAATAACCACTAACAGTCGGTTGTTAATCGACCAATCTATCATCTTATTAAACATAATATATCCTCTGTCGATTAATGGTTGTGCGGATCAAATCCGCCTTTTGCAATTTCAGAAGCAACAAAAAATGCCCCCGTTGTTACTACGCGAGAATTCGGTGCTAAGCCGATAATTTGACGATAGTTACCCAGTGTCTGGCCAAGTTCAACTTCTACTGCTTCAAACTCACCGGGGTGATCTTCAACAAAAACAGTCCAGTCGCCATCACTGCCTCTCATCAAGGCAGTCTCAGGTACAGCCATGACAACACCTTGACTATCAAACTGAAAATTCACGTTAACAAACATGCCCGAATGCAAGGTATCGTCTTGATTTTCTACCATCAGTCTAACAATCCGTGTTCTAGTTACGGGATCAATGGTATGGGCTTCTTGAATAACTTTAGCTTCATGAATTTGGCTACCAAACTCAATTTGCGCAATTGTTCCAACGGGTAAATCTAACGGCTTGTTTGGAGAAACTCGTGCTTCAACCCATAAGTTTTCTTCATTGGCTAAAATCATAATTTTATCACCGGCAGCAACACGCTGACCTTGAGAGAAATCATCACTTAATACTGCACCATCTATTTTGGCCACTAAGGTATATTCCCCTAGATTTGACGAATTATTTTTAACCACTTCTTTTATTGCTTGTTTAGTTAAACCAAAAGCGGTTAAACGTCCTGAAGCAGAAATATACTCAGTTTCACTTTTTAACAGCTTACTCTCACTAATTGTTCCTTTGGTTAGTTTCTTAATACGTTGCCACTCACTGTAAGCGACACGATAATTTGCTTGAGCTTCAGCCATAGACTCACTAAACAAGGTTACCAATGGTTGATTTTTTACCACATGCTCACCTAAAGTGGCATGACGACTAACAACAACAGACTCAGTGCGAGCAGAAACAATATAACTGGTATAACCGTTAGCTTTAATTTCACCGGGGGCATAAACACTTTTGGCAAATATTTTCGGAACTAACTCGGTGACAATAATGTTTGCCAATGACATTTTTTCAGGGCTAAAACTTATGCCGTCTGCATGTTCACCGTCTTCTTTGAAATTAACTTGCTCTTTAGCCGCATTTTTTAAGGCCGGCTTTTTATCGTGGTTATGTGAATCTTCAGAGGGTGGTTGATAGGCGAATGAAGCGTTTGATAACAATGTAAAAATAAACAACACACTGCCTAGCGTGATTTTTTTAGGGCTAAATGAGCGAAGTGTTTTTGTAAGTTTTGCCTTTTCTGTCGTTTCAGTAGTTGATGTATCGATAACAAATGACTCAAATAAACCAGCGAACACAGTTGGGCCGGTGGCTTTCAACGGTAAAATATTCATGGAAATCTCTTAATTTAATGGTTAAACGTCGCAGCAAAACTAGAATAAATTCAAAGATAAGTTTGAATAAAACTTAAAGTTAAAATTAAAGTAAATTTAGTAATGACACGGATAATTTATAAAATTAAATTAAGGATATAGGGGGGCGTGTAACTTCTTCAATGAAGCTTTTTGCTAAGTGATTAAAATAAGAGTATTGGTTAAAAACCATAAAGTCGGGAGCTGTTGTCGCAATTTTTTTATTAACAATCCACTGAGTGTGAGAGCCTTGACAATGACCACAGTGATGACAATCATTAATATTATGTTCAGGGCCAGAAGAATCACTTAAAGAATCACTTAAAGACTTATTTAAAGACTCTGGATCATCATCATGCACATGTTCAGTCTGTAGGTGTTGGCTATTTATTTGATGGGGTTTTTCTGCATCAGCCACAGCAACAAACGATTGTAATACAATCGAAATCACTAACAATAGACTGAGCCAATTTACTCTCATTTAAATATATTTGCCTTAATAACTAGAACAATTACGCGAATATTCACTTATGCCGTTCAAATAGTCAAGATTTCATCACCCAAATAACTACTGAAATTGTAAGTAAAAAGCTACAAACAAAAAAACAGGAAAAATAAGGGCTGTATTAACTCATTAGTTTTATTCAATATTGATACGTACGCTGCTAGTTATTCCATCATATGTAACAGAGACAATAGCAACCCCAGTAGAGTCTGAAATACTGGTTAGCTTATAACTGGCTTTATTTGTACCTGAGGAAGTTATCTCATCACTGAATAAATTACTGCCATTGATATCCCATTGGGCAAATTCGGAGACATTCATACTCGATACCGGACTAACATAACTGGCTACCAGTGTTAACTCGACTGACGCCAATGGAGATAAAGAGATTATATCGCCACCATCATTGATTTGAATTGCATCAAGGTTAGCTTCGCCTTTCACCTCTATAGTAGCTGTTGATTGCACTCCACCACAATGGCCAATCAATTGGGTGACGCCAGGCTTTAAGCCAAAAATTGTACCTTTATTTTCATCTGTTGCTGTTAATCCAACTTTTTCAGCCTCTTCTTGTGTCCAATTAATGCTGTTGTTAATATCAAAATTATCTTCTGACACCTCACTTTCTAAATTCGCTTGACCACTAACTTGTAGACGTTTGCCTATATTTAGCGTGAATAAGGTGGTAATTTCATTATTGACGAGAATATCAATATTTTGCAAATAATGAGGATCGGCAGTTACCGCTAACGTACCTGTAACATCAGAAATTTTCGCGGTTACTATTGTGCTTTCTATATTTTCTGCAGAAGTATAAAGATTACCTTCGTTATCAATGACAGCGCTAGACTCATCATCAAGACTAAAGCTCATATCTTTTACCGTATTATATGAAATATATCCGTCTTCATAACTAACATCCCCAGTTATACGGGCATCTATGCAAGTATATACATTACCTGTTTTTGGCAAGGATTGTTTTAGACTGATAGCCGTTACATCAACATTACTCACTGATATCTCACCTTCATCTAACATACCATTAATAGTAACCGCTGTTATGGTGATAATTCCCATATTTACTGTTGAGTTAGAGATCGCTGTGACTAGCCCTTTATTGCTCACAATTGCAATACTATCGTCACTTGAACTCCAAGTAAGTTCATTGGTAATATCTCTGGTATCACCATTGCTATCAAGACCTGTTGCGCTCAGTTGGTGCGTCTCACCTTTTCTTAATCTATATTGATCGTCAGCAATTTCAACTATCTCAATAATAGTTCCGTCAGCACGTAGTCTTTCTAGCTCTACAGCTCTAATCAATTCAGCTGAATTATTATCAGATTCACAGCCTAGCAGAGCGATACTAGCTGATACAAAAATGACCTTTGAGAGCCACATCATTTTATTAACATTCATCGACATACCTTTTCTAATATCTAAAGACAAACTAAAATTCATAAGTAAGGCCAAGGTAAATCCCTGTAATTTCGATGCCACTTTTTTTATACAGTGACTGATAAGCAAGTCTAATATTAGTCTGTTTTAGGTATGGGATTTGTTGATGTATAGCTACTCCCCAAGAGAAACCATTATAATGATCTTCACCATTATACGTTTCTTCAGGGCCAGAGACTGTCATATCTGTCATTGCATAACCGAGTGAAATATCTAATCCAAAACCATTTTCGATATCTGATTGCATAACAAAGTAGAGGCCAACACTGCGCTCTATATCAAATTCCATACGATAAATATTGTCAGTATCATTAGTTAATAAATACTGAATTTCAAAAGCCATATTGTTATTACTAACTCCAGCTCTTATTACTGATGCATTGGGTTTAGCAATTTCATCGGCAACTTCAATATTTGTCAAGACGTAATCAATACCAAAATAAGTGGAATCAGCTTGGCAGTGATACGATAAAATAGATAAAAATAGTGTGAGGAAAGTTTTGTTCATGAATTAATAATACATCCAAGTTATATTGCTCTGTATAATAAGAAGTTCATCAAATACAGTCAAGGTTTTGTAGTTAATGTTAGCTAAACCTTAACGTAAAGAGACTTAAAAAACGAAGTTAAAGTCATGTTTTTTTGGAGTTCAACTTTGTTTTCTTCTAAGGAATGACAAAGCCCTCAGCAATAAAATAGAGTAACTTTCACTCCTTTATGGCTTGAACTACTGCATCTGTGTGTAGTCTTTCTTGTAATTTCGCTCCCCCTTTTAATAATGGTTTAATTTTAAAACCAACAAATGCGAATATAATGCCTATTATTGGTGTTAACCAATTAAAGAAGCAAAATACGGCATATTCTAACGGATTAATTAATAACACCGAGTGCATGTAAGCTCCACAAGTATTCCAAGGAATTAAGGCAGAAGTGACTGTACCACCATCTTCTAAAGCCCGTGATAAATTTTCTGGTGCCAGTGAACGCTTTTCATATTCTTCTTTAAACATTCTACCCGGCATGACAATCGCTATATATTGATCGGCTGCGATGCAATTTGTACCAAAAGCAGTAACAATAGTGGTGCTGATTAATGCACCAACGCTTGTTGAAAGTTTCAAAAGGCTTTCAACTACTCGTTGCAGTAAACCAACTTTCTCCATAATTGAGCCAAAAGTCATTGCTGTAATTATCAGCCAAATAGTATTAAGCATAGACCCCATGCCGCCACCGCTTAATAAATCATTGATTAGCGGATTACTGGTATTAAGCTCGACGCCTTCAAACATAACTTGCCAGACAACTTTGACATTAGTATTAAACAAAGACAAATCACTGGTTGCATACGCCAAAATCAATTCTTGTTGAAAAAGTACCGCCCACACAGCGCCAAAAATAGCGCCAATCCCAATAGCAGGAAATGCAGGGACTTTTTTCATCGCAAGCATAAGTGTGACTAACAAGGGTAATAATAAATACCAAGCAATAAAGAACTCTTGTTCTAAGCTCGATAACAGTAAATTAATTTCAGACAATGAAACTGACGATTGGGTATTAAGTCCTAAAAAGAAGAAAATGATGAGGGCAATAATAAAGCTTGGCACTGTACTCCATGCCATATGTTTTATATGGGTGAATACATCGGTACCAGCAACTGCGGGGGCAAGATTGGTGGTGTCTGAAAGCGGCGAGAGTTTATCACCAAAATAAGCCCCACTAATAATAGCTCCTGCTGTTATCGGCCCAGAGGCATTCAAACCAGTAGCAATACCCATTAAAGCAACACCGATCGTCGCAGCAACAGTCCAACTACTGCCAATACATAACGCAACTAACGCACAAATAATGCAGCAACTTACGTAAAAATATTCAGGCTGCAATATCTGTAAACCAAAATAAATCATCGTAGGTACTGTGCCAGCTAATAACCAGGTTCCGATAAGAGAACCAACAGCGAGCAAAATTAAAATAGCCCCTAAGGTTAAACTTATGCCCTTAACGATACCTTCTTCTATCTCCTTACCTTGATAACCATTTTTCAAGCCAATAATACAAGCAATACCTGCACATAACATTAGTGCGATTTGATTGGGTCCTGACGAAGAATCATCGCCAAATAAGTACACCGCAAAGAAGAGTAGGATCAGTAAAACAACGAGAGGGAATAAAGCATCTAACATGCTAGGGCATTTTTTAATGTTATTATTTTTTATAGTTTTTGACACAAAATATCTTATTTAAAACCCACGAATTGTCTTCGATACTATCGCTGAAAAAGTATTATTGCAATATTTATACTACAAATAAACGGCGGTATTTATGCCTATTTAATCATTTACATAGAATAATAACGGCGAAAATTGTTACTCAAATTTACATTTTCATGGCTTAAAATGGCATAAAATAGCTTGCAATCTCTCAGCTCAATTGTATTATAAATAGTATGCTATATATTATATACTTACTTTCATGCTAAATAAAAAAACCTTAACTTTAATAACATCACTATTACTTTCTTCATTTGTTCAAGCACAATCACAAAGAGAACCATGGGAAAACCATGAAGTATTTGCCATAAATAAAGAAGCACCTCGAACCAGTTTTTTTTCGTATCAATCAAGCAATGCCGCTCTGAACAATGTAAAAGAGCAAAGTAGCAACTTTTTATTACTCAATGGTTTATGGAAATTTGATTGGCAACAATCCCCTAAAAATAAACCTCAGGGTTTTGAGTTAGTTAAGTTTGACGATAGCAATTGGCCTAAAATACCCGTACCGGGTAATTGGGAAACAGAAGGTTTTGGTTACCCTATATACTTAGATGAACGCTTTCCTTTTACCACCACTTGGCCAGATGTGCCAAAAAAATATAATCCAATTGGCTCTTACCGTAAAACCTTTACCTTGCCTGCTGCATGGAAAGGTAAACAAGTATTCTTATATGTCGGTGCCGCTAAGTCGTCATTAGATGTATGGCTTAACGGTGAAAAAGTAGGTTTTAGCCAAGGTTCTAAAACCCCTGCAGAGTTTGACCTGACCCCTTACCTGCAAAAAAATGACAACTTACTTGCTTTTCAAATTCGCAGATGGACAGATGCGAGTTACTTAGAAAGCCAAGATATGTTACGAATTTCAGGTATCGAGCGTGATGTTTATTTGTACGCGGCACCGAAACAGCGTATTCAAAACTTTCATGCAAAACCCAAACTCAATGCAACGTTCAATGAGGGCACTTTCGATTTAAGTATTGACCTTAAAAGTCATGATAAATTTAGCAGTAAAAACTCAGTAGAGTTTCAATTACTCGATCCTCGTGCTGATATGCAAGTGGTATTAAGTCAAAATAAATCGCTAACCTTAGAAAACAATGCACAACTCAAAATTAATTTAACAGGCAAGTTAAACTCCCCTGCTTTATGGTCTGCAGAAACACCGAACCTTTATACCTTGTTAATTAACTTAAAAGACGAGCAAGGCAATATTATCGAGTCTGTACGTAACGATATTGGTTTTAGACATTTAGCGGTGGTAAATAGTCAATTAACCATTAACGGTAAAGCAATTACTATTCGGGGTGTTGATCGCCACGAAACAGATCCCATACATGGTCATGTCGTGAGTAAAGCTTCTATGGAACAAGATATTAAGTTAATGAAAGAATTTAATATCAATGCCGTACGTTCTAGCCATTACCCTAACGATCCATATTGGTATGAACTGACTGATAAGTATGGCCTATATGTTATTGACGAAGCCAACATTGAATCCCATCCGTTAGCAATAGATGAGAAAACTCAAATAGGCAACGAGCTATCATGGCTACCTGCACATTTAGCTCGCACTAAAAGCATGTTTGAGCGAGACAAGAATCATCCTTCAATAATTATTTGGTCATTAGGCAATGAAGCGGGTGAAGGTAAAATATTTGAAGCGACCTATAAGTGGTTAAAAGATCGCGATGACAGCCGTCTAGTGCAATACGAGCCTGCGGGTGAAGAGCATTACACCGATGTATTTGCTCCTATGTATCCTTCAATTGAACGCTTAGTTAACTATGCCAAGTCGAAGCCTACTCGCCCAGCCATAATGATAGAGTATGCTCATGCGATGGGAAATTCAGTAGGCAACTTAAAAGATTATTGGCAAATAATCGAGCAATATGACGTTTTACAAGGCGGTTTTATTTGGGACTGGGTTGACCAGTCTTTAGAATATACCAATGAAGATGGTGTTAAATATTGGGCTTACGGTAAAGATTTTCACCCTGATTTGCCCACTGATGGTAACTTTCTAAATAACGGTTTAATGAATCCGAATAGAGAGCCTCATCCACATGCTTATGAAGTTAAGAAAGTCTATCAAGCCATACGCTTTCAAGTAAGTGATATCAAAAAAGGCAACTTTGAAATAGAAAACCGTTACGATTTTATTAACTTAAATCAATTCAACCTAGCATGGCGCATTGAAGCTGATGGTAAAGAGTTTGCTAACGGTACCATTAAAATGCCGTCAATAAAGCCAGAAGAAAAAGCTAAGGTTAACTTAACCTTGCCTACACTACCGACGGGTGATAACAAAGAGTATTTCATTACCTTAAGTGCGGTAGTTCCAAAACCAATGGGACTTTTAGCTGCGGGGCATGAACTAGCGTTTGAACAATTTAAATTACCTACTACTTCAGCTAGTAATGCTAAAAATAGCGCAAACACAATTAACGGTTCAAAACCGGCCCTTGCTAATAAATTGGTTAAGCAAGATAAGGTTCAAACGCTAAGCTTTTCAAACGATGATTATAAAATAGTGTTTGACAAAAATTCTGGCTGGTTAACACAATACCAAATAGATAATGAAAGCCTTCTTAAAGCACCATTAACGGCAAACTTCTGGCGTGCACCTACCGATAATGATTTGGGTAACGGCATGCAAAAGTGGGCCGCGATTTGGCAAAATGCAGCAAAAAACCTAACATTAACTCAAATGGAAACCAAAGAAAGTGCTCAGGGCTTCAAAGTTACTACACAATATAAAAGTGCGGTATTTGAAGGTAATTACACCGTTAACTATACCATTAACAACAATGGCCAATTACATGTCGATAGTCAGCTAAATATCACAAAAGGACAAAAACTGGCAAACATTCCTCGATTAGGGATGCAATTAACCATGCCAGGTGATTTTCAACGCTTATCTTGGTTTGGTAGAGGACCCCATGAAACTTATGCTGACAGAAAAACCTCAGGACAAATATCACTTTATAAGAGTATGGTAAGCGATCAAATTCATCATTATTCACGACCACAAGAAAATGCCAACAAAACCGACGTTAGATGGTTAGCATTAAAAAATGCAGATAATACCGGATTAATCATTGTCGGCGATGAACTGCTAAGTGCTAGCGCATGGCCATACAAACAAAGTGACATTGACTTTATCGCCGGTAAAGACGGTAGTGCTTCAGCTTCAGGGTTAGTACCTGTTACCACTAAGCATGGTGCAGAAGTACCAATGAGAAACTTAGTCACGGTTAACATAGATCATAAACAAATGGGAGTTGGTGGTGATACTTCATGGGGACGATTAGTTCATGCCCAATATACCATCCCAGCAAAAAGCTATCAGTATGGTTTTACTTTAGTACCCGTAAGCAACTTGACCGAAAATTCATCGGCTATTGCCCGTTCAATTGATACCAACAAAACACATTAAAATGGCATTATTTTAGTAGGAGAACACAATGATTAATGAAGTAACGCCAAAGTTTTCAGAAGCAGAGATATTAAAGTTATTAAAACATAACTACAATTTATCAGGTGAGCTAAAAACGCTTCCCGGTTATAGCGATCAAAACTTACGCTTAACAGCGAGTGATAATCAGCAGTACATTATAAAAATCGCCAATATTGCTGAACCTTTACAGTCACTTGAAATGCAAAACAGTGCCATGGCACATTTAACAAAAAGAGCACTTGCTGTACCCCATGCGTTAGAAAATGGTAATGGTGAGTTAATTACTCATGTTAAAGGCGAAGCAGAGTTATCTTTTTGTTTACGGGTATTAACCTATATTGAAGGGCAATTTTATGCTGATGCCCAAAGCGATACACATAACAGTAAACTGTGGCAAGACTTAGGTTTTTTCATCGGTAATATTGATGTAGCCTTAATTGACTTTCAACACGCTGGAGCATATCGCTATTTTGACTGGGATTTAGCCCATGGTTATGCAATTTGCCAAAGTAAAAAACAGCTGTTAAGCCCAAGCCAACAGCTACTTGTCAATAATTTTTTAATACTTTATCAAACTCAAACACTGCCTGTTATTGCTCAATTACCTCAAGGGGTAATTCATAATGATGCAAACGACTACAATCTGTTAATTGATGATACTGACCAGCCGACTAAGATATCAGGGATAATAGATTTTGGCGATATGGTTTATAGCCATGTCGTCAATGAGCTCGCTATTTGTTGCGCTTATGCTTTGATGGGACAAACCGAGCCACTAACGACATTAAAAGCCATTGTCGCTGGTTATAACCGACAACGAAAACTGACAGATATTGAACTTGAAGTATTATTTTCATTAATAGCATTAAGACTGTGTACTACTGTTTGTAATTCAGCTTTAGCGATTAAAGAGCAACCAGATAACGAATACCTATTAGTTTCCGTAAAACCTGCGTGGGTATTATTAGAAAAATTAACAGCATTAAACTCATACGCCGTCTTATGTCAATTAAGACAAGCATGTCAGCTACCTATCGATAATGGCGCTGACAAAGCAGATATTATTACCTTTCGTCAAAAGCACCTTGGTAAAACATTAAGTTTAAGTTATCAAGAGCCTCTAAAAATTGTGCGAGGCCAAGGTGCCTACTTATTTGATGAGCAAGGAACCCCTTACTTAGATATGGTCAATAATGTATGTCACGTCGGCCATTGCCACCCCAAAGTTGTAGCTGCGGGTCAAGCACAATTGGCTAAGCTAAATACCAATACCCGTTACTTACATGACAACATTGTTAACTATACACAAAAACTATTGTCGACCATGCCTGAACAGTTGTCTGTTTGCATGTTAGTGAACTCAGGAAGTGAAGCAAATGAGCTCGCTTTTCGTTTAGCCCGTTGTTATACAAAGTCTAAAGAGTTACTAGTGGTTAATGGTGCGTATCACGGCAATACTAATGCATGTATCGAAGCCAGTCCGTATAAATTTAATGGCCCGGGCGGCGAAGGCCAGCAACCACATATTCATATGGTTACTTTGCCTGATCCCTACCGTGGTCAGTTCCAAGGTAATACCTCAGCTACAGCAACCGCTTATGCCAACAGCGTTCAAACAACTATTAAAGCACTTAGTGATGAAGGCAAAACACCGAGTGCTTTTATTTGTGAATCGCTACAAGGTGTCGCTGGGCAGATCATCATGCCTGATGGTTATTTAACTCAAGTTTATCAACACGTACGTGATGCTGGTGGTGTTTGTATTGCTGATGAAGTACAAGTAGGCTTTGGCCGCGTTGGCAGTCATATGTGGGCATTCGAAACCCAAGATGTTGTACCCGACATTGTCACTTTAGGAAAACCTATTGGCAACGGCCACCCAATGGCTGCGGTGATAACCACTCAAGCCATTGCCGACAGTTTTGTTACCGGCATGGAATACTTTAATACCTTTGGCGGTAACCCTGTATCGTGTGCTATTGGTATGGCGGTGTTAGAAGCAATTGAAGATGATAATTTGCAAGAGCATGCACACCATACCGGCGCTTACCTACAAGACAAGTTACGGACATTACAAACTAAGTTTGATCTTATTGGTGATGTTAGAGGCTTGGGGCTCTTTATTGGCGTTGAACTTGTTGAAGATAGAGTGACTAAACAACCAGCAACAGATAAAACCTCATGGTTGGTAGAATTCTTTAAACAAAACCATATTTTGTTAAGCACTGAAGGCCAATTTTACAATATTTTGAAAATCAAACCACCACTTGCTTTTAATAATAGTGATGCTGACAAGTTCCTTAACGTGCTAGAACGAGGGTTGACTGAAC
The DNA here is from genome assembly GCA_022969175.1 of Colwellia sp. Taxonomy (GTDB): domain Bacteria; phylum Pseudomonadota; class Gammaproteobacteria; order Enterobacterales; family Alteromonadaceae; genus JALJPB01. Next base: position 137,372 of record JALJPB010000007.1, read on the forward strand.
TTTCATAATTTAATTTCTAATTCTAAGTGGCATAAAAAATGCCGGTAAGTTAACTTACTGGCATTTTCTTTTGCTCAACTATTATTTAGTATTTCTCTAGTTGTTTACTAACCCTCAATACTAGTTACATTGATTTCTTTTCTTCTTGCTCTAGTCTTTTGATTTTTTCATTAACAATAGCCAGTGTTTCTCTTTGAGTAATAAGCGCACATTTAGCTGCAGCTTCCGAGTCACCATTTTTAATATGATTAAAAATATCAACATGTGCTTGATACTCCTCCATAGTGACCGCTTGCATACGATTAGTAAAACGAAGATTAACTTGCAAAGCTGTACTAATAAAGCTTTTCAGTTGAATGAAAAATGGATTCTGACTTGCTGATAAGATGCTTTGATGAAACTCAATGTCAGCTTCATGGCTATCGTCTTGCCCTGTTGTTGCATTTTTCATACGTCCTAAGGCTTTTTCAATATCTTTCAAGTCGTCATATTCTGCATATTCCGCTGCCAAATAGGCCGCTTCAGACTCAATAGGTAAGCGTAGCTGAAGAAAATGTCTTAACATATACAAATTTGGCTGACCATTTAAAATCCAGCTAAGGACATCAACATCAAAAAAGTTCCAATGCTTAGACTCTAATACTTTAATGCCTTGTCTAGGTCTAGAGCTAATTAATCCTTTGGCGGTCAACATTTTTACAGCTTCACGGGTTGCCGTTCTACTAATATTATATTGAGCGCATAAATCGGCTTCTGAGGGTAATCCTTTACCAACTTGATACTGCCCTTGCATAATAGCTTGACCCAATTTGTGCACTAGTTGTTGGGTCAAATTTAAATAGGGTAAATCCATACAGTATTACTTCTCAAATTAATATTAACTTAGATATAATTTCTATGATAAATGAGTATTAACCATGTGCCTAGCCTTATTTTTTATAATCAACACTGGCAGTAGTATATCAACAATATTATTAACGGCTCGACAATCAAAGTAACCACATTTCACTTTCAGTATTTTTTATAAAAAAGGTTTCTTCACCTACTACTGTGCTTTTAATTATGTCACCAAATATTGACAATAATTATTAGACCTATTTATTAGACAAAGCTATCAAGCAAACTATATTTAATACTTACTGTGAAGAAAGTGTTACAAGCAAAGTGGTATAACCACTATAACTTCTTCTTCTACCAGCTATAATCCACATGAATACCGCTTATTTAACCAAATGATTAGTAGTGTAGGGAAAATCAGGTAGAATATACGGCAAAATTTGTCCTTGCCAATGATGACAATATCATTAGCACATTAGAACTAGAGAGCGTTTTAAATGAGTCTATATTTAGAATACATTGAAGAAATTGAAAGTCGTAAGAATGATCTCGATTTGGCTCCTTTGCCAATTGATGGTGCCGAGTTATTATCTGAGATTATTGCTCAAATTAAAGAGTCAGCAAATGAGCATCGCGAAGATTCCCTGAACTTTTTCATTTATAATACTTTGCCAGGTACAACAAGTGCTGCCG
>JALJPB010000070.1 GCA_022969175.1 Colwellia sp.
ATCATTGAAACAGTACTGGTATCGGTTGACTCACCTTTATCTTTCGTTGTTTTTGCCGCTGAACTTTGAGCACCAATACCAAGAATAGAATCAATAATTGGCCCTAATGATGCTTGAAGGTCAATGGCTTTGTTAAATTTTGGCCGATAAACATAAAACTGAGGTTCGTCGCCAGCCAGTGCTATATCGAGTTTTTTACTCCACAACTCTACTCTTTCTACCGCGTCAATACTCACAGCATAAACAACAATTGCCCCCAGCCTTGGCATACTGACAAAGGTGATATCTTTACCAGTGCCAATCTGAAAGCCATCATTGATCAACAGCTCTGATAATTGTTCTACCAATTCTTCTGGGTTAATGTAAGCTAATTCAATCAAGCGAATTTCTTTGCCCATTGAACTTGGCATATCAAGCATACGTAGTACCCGCATAACTTCTAGCACTTCTTTTTTAGTACCTTCGGCCATGACAATTTTACGTCTACCGTCAATTTGAACTTTCAAACCGGTAAGCTTGGTTATAACACTAGACAGACTTGAACTGTTGGTATAAACATAAGGAATAATTTGTACTATTTTTCCGGTACTATCCGGTACATCGCTTGGCGATCTTCCTATGCCTACCGCTGCACTTGAATACCGTTTGTTTTTAGTCTTTTTTTGAAAATAAATAATATCGTCTTTGCGTAATATCGCAATGTCATTCTCGGCAAGTAACTGCTCGCTGGCGGCGTAAAGTACTTTTTTATCAACGGCATCTTTAAGATTAAGCGACACTTTTTGAGTATTACCTTGCAACTGGGTTGATATAACATAATTTAAGTCGAATAAATCATCAAAAACATAATGAATAAACTCAACAACTGTCATACCGTCGACACTAATAGAAACTTTTTTATCATCCTTAAATATAGGAGGATTAGTTGCACTTGTTTCTAAAATCCCAACACCGGTAACCGTTGGTACCACTTTAGTGGTGATTTTAGCCTCAGTTTTAGTTGGTTCAATGTTAACTTTGCTGTCAGTAACTTCATTTCTACTTTCAGCTGAAGTAGCGATAATAGAGTCTGCTAATACTAACGTATCGGGTTTGATAAAATCGGCTTCTGCCTCTTGCTCTTGAGGTAGCGAACTACAAGCAGTTAATACTAAAGCTAATGTAAATATGGGCAGCTGATATTTAATTAATTTATTACTTAAGGTCATTTTCTAGTCTATTTTGGTTAAGTTCTTGAGGATGAAATAATTTAATTACAAATTCTTCATTATCTTTTTCTAATCGCAGTTGTTTGTTGGTAATAGACTTAATTAAAAAGCCATTAACGACAGTGCCTTCGGTAACTGTTATACGTTTGGTTTCTGCTGGTGTAACAATTTCTAATAAGGTGTGCAGAATCTCTCCAACCCGAGATTGAGCGACAATTCTTACACTGATATTTTCTAACGTTAATGCCAATTCATCGATATTATCGCCATTAAGGGTGTCGACATTAAAGCCAAACATCATAAGTAGCGGTAGTAATAAATTATCTGTGTTATTAGTGTTATCCGTTAAAATGAATACTTGCTCATTAACATTTGCTGATGATGAAAAACTGCTTTCACCGGAAGAAAAAATCAAGTTAATGACGAGAAAAATCACACCCAATATCATACCTGCGCCAACAGATAATAAGATTTTATTATTTATTTTATTCACTTGTCAGTCTTATTAATTTGCGTGAACCAATACCTAAGATAAAGCTGAACAACCAGCGATTCTGATTTTTTACCTTGACTACGTGTAAGCTTTAACTGCTCTAAAAAAACATAAGGCGCTTTAGCTTCTAGTTGCAAAACTGCCTGCATAACATCACTAGAGTTTCCTGATATTGAAAAAGTCCCCGTAACATAACCGACATCATCCGTTACATACTCTTCAAATTCAATGCGCTGATTGTAAACTTTTATTTCTTCGGCTTTTATCGTATCAATAAGTGAAAACCACAGTGTATTGGCTTTATCGCCTGACTTTATTGTTGGCAGTTGCTCTATAAACTCATCAAAGCTTTTTCGATGTTTGTTATATTGATCGTGGATCAGTGTTTCGTTGTCGATAACTTGTTGTTGTTTCTCATCAAATTTCTTTAATTGTTGTGATGCAGCTTGGCTGTCAATAACCCAGTCGCTCCAAGGTAAATAAACAAACTTAATGGCAATAAGTAAGGCCAATATAGCTAAAGCAGTTCTTTGCTTATTCATTGAGTTAACTCTTTATCTTTTTCTTGATATTGTTTTATGCTTTCATCAAAGCGTAATGTTATAAAAAACCTTTCACCACCTTCTTTTAAAGCCACAGGTGGAGCGTAAAACTCTACCTGATTAAAACCCTTAATATTAGACAACGTGGTCAATAAATTTGCAGAATTGCTGCTTGTACCACGTAATTGCATTTCTGCTGGTGAAATATCAACAAGATAAAACTCCAAGTTATTCTCTTGGTTGATTAAGCTCGATAAAACTATTAATAACTGAGCTTTAGGTACTTGTAATGTAAGGGAGGCATTTATGTTATTTATTTTTATTTTAATGTTTTTTAGCTGATTAGAAAGCTTGAGCGAATCAACGGCAGCGTTTTTAGACTCGGCAACTTTCTCAATTAGATAGTCGTTATGCCAAGTGATAAATGCAGATTTACCGAGAATAAAGGTTAATAAAAAGGCAATACCTACAGTGGCTAGGTAACGTGCTAAATAACCTTTTTTATTAACAAGTCCAGATAAGCCTTCAATAGCTTGTGCTGCAAAATCGATGACGGTTAAATAGTTGAGTTTATTGAATATAGCTTTTGTTTCGTGCTCGTCAATGATTATTGCTTCATCCAACATAGCAATACAATACATATCTAAGTTAGCTCTATCAACCGGAAGTGACGAGCCATGCTCAGCATCACTCTTTATCAATAATTCACTGCAAATAGCTTTTTCATCAGTAGCTGACGGTTGTTTAATTTCGTCACTATTTACCAGTGTTAACTCAAGTTTTGAAAGATATACGCCAACTTTACCATACAGGTATCGGTAATAAGGCAAGGTTTCAGGAAGTAGACGCCACAATTTCAACGATTTAGCGCTAGCGATTGTTTTGTTATTAAAGCAGCAGTACAACACTGTCGTGCTATTATTTGCTGAGTTGATTAAATAAGCGTAGGTTTGTCCAGCTATTGGTGCAATATGAGGGATTTCAGCCTGAACAATTTTATAGACTTCTAACAGGTTAGTGGTTGGGTAATGAGCAATATGCTCCCAATAGGTATCTCGAGCGATATAACAGCTTGAACAAGAAAAACGTAACTTATTAATTAAGCTACCTTGTTTCGGTATTTCTTGTGCCTTTCCCTCCTGTTGAAGTGATAAACAGAACAAGCCATTTTGGCTCAATAACAATGCTCGACTACTCAAACGATAACCTTCTAAATGATTTTAAAACAGGCTTAATGATCTAGCGCTCTCGTTCTTGCCAATAACTAATAACAAAAGGCCGACGTTCACTAAAACGCCTTACTAAATGCAGTATCTTACTCGATTTAGCTTGTCCATAGCTAGTATTAACTTTAATAATCCAATTTCCTGTTGGGTTATTATTACTTGGTAAGCCATCTTTATTAGCTCTATTTTTATTTCGCTGTTTGAGGATAAGCTTAGCGTCAAATTCAGAGTTAAATACCGCCAACAGATCATCAGGTGCATAACCAGGAGTAATAGCGCCAGCGCCAAATAACAGTAAGTTTTTATCCATTGCTAGTCTTTCCAGACGATTTTTATCAACCTTAGCAAATAGTCCTATTTCTTTAACCGCTTGCAATGTTTGGTTTAACGGATAACCAAAAACATTATATTCAAATGCCTCTGCACCATTTATTCGTTTAAAACCATCAACATCTTGCCAATCTTCAAGTACATCAATAAAGCGATGTATTTCATTGTCTGGCCAGTTTAGATGTGTCAGGTATCGCATAAACAGTGTTCGGTCAAACGGCATAATGGTGATCAAACCGCCCATCTCTTGAATGGTCACCTCAGAGTTGCCAAATTGAAAAGGCACCCCTTGTAAGTTCATGCCCTTCGGCAGGATGTTTTCGAACAATGAAAAGTCGGTATTATCGCCCATAATGGCGTAAGGGGTAGTTTGAGTAACATAAATCAGTTCATTAACATCAGTAATCAGTTGGCGTTCAGCCGACATAAACTCTTTCGCAATGGTTATTCGTTCAACATGCTGCTTAGTTTTTACTATCATCAATGCGGCCATGCTCGCTAAGATAGCCGCAATAAAAAGTACAATGATTAATGCTGCACCGCGTGTTCTGTTCATCTTAGGTAAACCACTCTTTATTAATAGTTTTTATTGCTAGCTGCGTTAACACTAAATTGGAGAGGATCTGCATCTGTGAGGTGAAACCATAATTGTGTTGGTTGATAGGGCATACCTCCCTCAGCGTAGCCAATGGATATACTAATGTATTGAGGCAGTAGTCCACGTTTTGCACCATCCCACTCTTTCGCCCAACCTTTTTTATTGGCCATGCTAATAGCGGATACTACCGGATTATCATAAAGCGCGTTCAATGACGTCCAGCCAAAGTAGGTAATATCAATGGTTTTAATATTGTTGGCCAATACCTTAGGAGAGTCACATTCCGCGGCAATGCTTTTCTTTGGAAACGTTTGTCGATTGTCATATTCACAATAAATAAGATCTGTTATACCGTTTTCTTTGGTTAGTGCCGTAACCGATATTCGAGCCGGTTGGTTATTAAAGTCTATCCCGTTAAGGGTTATTCCGGTAAAACCATCTTGATTCGCCCAAAAAAAAGGTCTTGCTTCTTTCAAACTGATAGCGTTTTCGCGCAGGTAATAATGATGCAAACCTTTTATTGCATCCCTCAGTTTTATAGAGTCCATAGTTGCTTGCATTACTTGCTCGCTATTAACAGCTCTTGAGCCCATCGACATAAAAAACTTAAAGGCAGATGAGGCTATCAGTAAAACAGCGGCAAAAATAGTTGAAGCAATTAAGGCCTCTAATAAACTAAAACCCTGCTGTTGCTGGGGCAGCTTCGGTGGTAAGTAGATTGATCTCAAAGGTCTTTTCCGGATGTTGTTTAAGGTGATAACTGACATTATATATCGAAATTTTACCACGGGAGGAGTATTGACCTCCAGCTGGTCGGTCTGGGTCAAAGGTACCTATCACAGGTGCTTGTTTTGCTAACTTTGCTTGCCATATTAATTGATAGTCGACCATATCATAACTGCCTGACACTATTTTCTGATCTAACGAATAAGAAAGATAATCGAAAAAAGACTGTTGATTTAATAATAAGGCATAATCCGCTAGGTTTTGTCGTTGGTAATGATTCAGTACTCGGTGTACACCTGAGACAGTTCCTATGGCAGCAAATAAAATAACAGATGCTATCATAACTTCTATTAAGGTCATACCGATAAGTTTGTTAGGTGATTTATAGTGTTTTTTATACAAAAACATCATTACTCGCTATGGTCAGTTTTTGTTGTATCACTTAGTTCATATATTACCAATTCTTTTAATTTATCTGCCGGGCTTTTAGTCAGCTTAACTACATGACTTCCCTGCCAGCGGCCTTTATTGATGGTGATATGAGTTTCTTCAAAAGTAAAAAATTCACTTTCTATGGTTTTTAATACTTTGTTCTCTACGGTAGCGGACGGTTTAAGTTGAGAAAATACCACCGTATTATCTATGAAGGTTATGCCAAGTTGGCTCACCGAGAAAAAACTTCGTTCAATACTCAACTCAGTAATGGCTTTGATTTTTTCCAGCTCCGTTTTGGCTTGGCTACGTTTCATAATTGAGAACATATCTGGCGCCACTAAACTTGACGTTATGCCCAAAATCACCATCACCACTAATAATTCAATTAAAGTAAAACCGCTATTTTTTTTGGCAGTAGACAAAATCTTGACTCACTTATAAAGAAATATCGTTTACCGAAACAATACTTAATAACATAACCACGACAACACCACCAACAATACCGCCCATTACTAATATTAACAACGGCTCTAACAAAGAAGTGAGTTTAATCATCCAAGATTCAAAGTCTGACTTTGACCGTCGTGTTACTTCAACAAAAGAGCCATCAAGGGTACCACTTTGCTCTCCTACTTTGATCAGCGATAAAGAAATTCGGTCTAAAAAGTAACTCGATGACAAGCTTTCAGCTAATGGTGCGCCATTATCAACTTTATTTTTTGCTTGTGTTAACTGCTGTTTATTAACGGTTGAGTTTAATGTTTTAATACTTAACGATAATGAGTCAGATAAACTCAAGCCACTTTGCAATGTTAAACTCATCGCCGATGAAAAGCGTATTTGTTCTGCTTTGTCTATCATAGTGCCCAAAAACGGAATAACCGACACCCATTGCATTAACAGCTGCCGGGTTTTTTCTTGTCGCCATAAAGTAATAAGGGTCAAAACAAAACCCGCCATTAGCGCAAAAATCAATAAGTTATTCTGGCTAACAAAACGACTGCTATCTAATAACCACTGGGTATAAACCGGCAGCTCTTTTACTGAGGTAAAAACACTTTCCATATTAGGGATAACAAAGTTAAAAATGGCAAAGATGGCACTAAGACAGACCATAAAAATTATCAGTGGGTAGGTTAACGCTTGCAGGGTTTTGCTTTTTAAGTCCCTTTGAAATGCTAAGTTATCTGACAAGCTACGAAATACCGTTGGCAAGGTACCGGTATTTTCGGCAATGTTGGTCATTTCAAGATAAAGCACATCAAATAATTCTGGGTATTTCTGCAAGGCTTTATATAAAGTTGTCCCTGCTTGCACATCGGTAAATACTTCGTGCCATACCTTGCCTAAAGCCTGTGATGGCGCCGTATCAATAAGTACTTCAAGAGCATCATTTATTCTTAAACCATTTTCTAATAATGTCGCCAGTTGGTTGGTTGATTGTTCAACATCTGATGAGCTGGCTTTTTTTTCATGACTTAAAAAATTACTGCCCGACTCAAGCTCCACTGAGATAACAATTAACGACTGTTTTTTTAACGCTGCACGAGCGGTTTGTTCATCAACGGCAAATAAATAATCGGCAACTTTATCACCTGACGCGGTTAGTGCTTTGTATTTATATTTTTGACTCATCCGGCAACTCGCAATACTTCTTCTAGTGTTGTTTGCCCTTTAATAGCTTTTAAATAGCCATCTTGTTTTAAAGAGCGCAAGTTATTTCTTTTCATGTACTCGGCGGCCTCATGGAAAAATGTTTCGTTTTTTGGCAGCTGTTTAATTTCATTATCGCAAGGTAAATACTCTAATAAAGCCACTCGGCCTTGAAAGCCAGTATGACCACATTTATCACAACCTGCGACATTTTTTAACTCGATATTGTCAACACCGTACTGCTTAGCCAGTGCCGTTAAATCATATTGATTAGCCAGCGCTGAAATATCCTCAGCAGATTTTATTTGCGCGCAGTCACACAGTTTTCGTACCAAACGTTGAGCTAAAATTGAGACAAGTGCCGCATTAAGGAGGTATTCTTGCACGCCAAGGTCAAGTAACCGAGTATAAGCGGTAGCAGCATCATTGGTATGCACGGTACTAAAAACTAAATGCCCGGTTAACGCTGATTGCAGGGCTATTCTTGCGGTTTCATTATCTCGAATTTCGCCGACCATAATAACATCGGGATCTTGACGAACAATACTGCGCAGCCCTTTAGCAAAATCGAAACCAATGTCGTTATTGATTTGCACTTGATTTATACCTTCAAGCTGATATTCAATAGGGTCTTCTAAGGTGATTATTTTAATTTCGGGTCGGTTAAGCTGATTAAGGTAAGAATATAAACTTGTTGTTTTACCTGAGCCGGTCGGTCCTGTCATTAAAATAACACCGGCGGTTTTTTTTAAATCGGCTTGTATGCGCTCAGCTAAGTCATCTTCATAACCTAGGGTTGCAAGGTCATACTGTACAGAGCTCTTAATTAAAAAGCGCATTACCATGCTTTCACCTTCACCTAATGGCAATGAAGAGCAACGAATATCTAAGTCGATATTATTGGCCCTCGTTTCAATTTTACCATCTTGTGGTCGGCGCTTTTCAGCTATGTCCATACCCGACAAAATTTTAATACGAGAGATAACCGCCAATTGTAAATTTTGTGGAATAGCATCGGCTTCATGTAATATGCCATCAACACGATAACGGGCACGATAACGGTCACCTACCGGCTCAATATGTAAATCTGATGCACCTAACTTAACGCCTTCAGCCACAAGGTGGTTAACAAAAGATACCGTTGGCGCGCCTTGGGCAAGCTCTTTAAGGCGCTCTATTTCACCCTCACCAACATATTGTTGACCGTCTTGGCTCTGCTGGGCGGTTTGCCAGTTAATTTCATACTGTTCTTTAAGTAGGGCAAGCTGTTTATTGGTGCAAAACAAGTAGTGAATAGTAAGTGGCAGCAAACGCAAATAATCGATTAACGACCATTGCTCTAAACTGCAAATAGCCAGTGACAAAACATTATCTTCAAGGGTTATCGGCACAGCGCCAGCGGTTAATAAAAACTCACTATTAAGGGTCGATAATATTGTGGTTATCGTTTCACTGGCTAATACTTTGGCATTAAGCGGTAATACCTTGCTTTGGTACAAGGCGGCATACAGGTAAGGTAATTGTTTTTCTTCCAACGCCCCCATCGATACTAACGTACGTTCTAAAGACGCCCCTAAACTTTGCTTTAGCTTAGTTGCCTCATCAATTTTATCATCACTAATGCCTAACGCTGTGGTTAGGTAATCAACTTTACTAATAGCTGATGTCAGTGGCTTCATCGTTACCGCCTTCTTTACCGTCACTGCCGTAGCTTATTAAGTCAAATTCGCCATTTTCACCAGGGAACTTATAATAATAGGCATTACCCCAAGGGTCATTAGGAATATCTTTAGGCAAATAAGGCCCTTGCCAACTAGGATCGTCAGATGTCCTTAACTTAGCTAACTCACTCGGGTATTGACCTAAATCAAGACGGTACATATCTAACGAGGTCGACAGTAGCTCCATTTGTGTTCTGGCGGTGCCTTGTTTAGAGGAGCCAATTTTACTAAACATTTTAGGGGCAACTAATGATGCTAACAAACCCAAAATAACCATAACGATCAGCAACTCCACTAAGGTGAAACCTCGGATGTTTTGCCGTGTAGCACAAGTAGCCTTTAAGTTTTTTACATTACGCCTAAACAACATAGCAAAGTTACTCCATTGAAAATATAATATTACCGGTAACGGTTAGTGCTTTATTTGAGTTAATACTAGGTGAAGCACCAGCGAATTAGTATACAGTGTCAATAGCGCGAGGTTAATCTTTAGTTTTTGCTAATGCGCTAAATTCTGCAATGGCTTTACCAAAGTTTTCCACCGACTCAGCGCCTGTGATTAATTTCCAATCAACAACTTGGCCATTTTTTTGTAAACCAATGGCAAAAGAAGGGGTTTGATTAACGCCTATTTTTTTCGCTATCGCCATATCTTCGTTGATTTGTGCAGCGGTTGCTGGCGATTCAACACATAGGGTAAACTTGTCACTGGCTAAACCCATAGCTTGAGTAAATTCGTCAAGGCTAGCTTTGTTAAAGCCTCTTCCGCGGGTAAATAACCAGTCTTTTGCTTTTTTATAATCACCGTCTGCTCTAGCACACTCTAAAGCAAAGGCAGCAACGGCAGCGTTTTTATGCAGCTGTACAATAGGGTAATGTTTACTGATAAAACGTAACTTACCGGTAGCGATAAATTGTTGCTCTAGTTCTGGGAAAATTTTATTATGAAATTTTTTGCAAAATGGGCAGTGTAAATCGGTAAATTCAACCAAAACCACCTTGGCATTTTTATCACCCAAACTGGCACTGTTGCCGATAGCTATTTTGGGTTGTTGAGGCTGTTGTTTCTTTGGTGACGTCAGCCCTATTTTTTTTGCAATACTTTGTTGGTTACGATTTAAAGTAGCCACTTGTTTATTTAGTCGGGTGATATGAGTTTTCAGTATGTTAATTTGTTGCGCTTGGGTTAACTCGTCACTTTTCTGTGCTTGTTTTTCTTCTGCAGCAAAACTGACAGCACTGGACAATGAAAGTAGTAGGGCAACGACACTGACTAGGGGATAAAATAAACGCATAATTTTCCTTGGATTAACTTATAAATAATTTATGACAATAAATAAAAAAGCCTCCTAATGGAGGCTTTTATCAGTAAACTTATTTAAGTTAGCTAACGTATTTAGTTAATTGAATAATACAATTAATTAAACATTTAGCTGACTAAGTAAGTGATTACTGAGACCAATCGTTTTGGTCAAGTACTGGCATTACACGGTCAACACCACCGGTAATTGTTTGAACACTTACGCCATGAACAGTATTTTTAGGAGCAGTAACAGTGAACGTCATAGTATGACGGAAATCATTAGTTACATAACCTGCGGCTACAGCTTCACCAAGTAAGAAGTCAGTAGTATAAACTTCTGAAGACTTAGGAGCGATAAGACCTAAGTTAACCGCTTTCTTCTCATTTGAAGATTCATCAAAGATGTCCATGAAAACATTTGCTTCTGAAGTATGTTCACTAGTAATACGAACAAAACCACCATTAGCTTCAGTAAATGTATAAGGTACTTTTAATACAGCACCGTTAACACCAACATTAAACGGAGTAGGTGTTTCACAACCATTTTTGTTTAATAATACGCCAGGTTCATTGAAATCCATGCTCCAAGTTGTATTAACTTGGTAGTTGAATTCCATGATTTCAGTACGGTCGTTTACTATTTGAGTAGCAACAAATACATCTGTGTTTTCATCTAGAATGAATATCTCATTTGCTAAAATACTATAAGCAGTAGGGGTATTAGTTAACATGATTACGTTGTCAGCATTATCAACAATTAAAACTTCATCAACATCATCAGTAGCTGCAACAGCTAAGTGATCAGTTTGACTTGCATCTAGAGCAGTACCGTCACCAATGTTTACTGAACCAGCTGCACCAATGTTTGCTAAGAAAGATAAAGTAACACCATCGCCCGTGCTACCATCTGCAGAAGCCATAACGATAATTTCATCATCAGCATCCATATCTACAGCAAGATCAAGGTCATCATAGTGATTGATAAATGAAGCTTCCCAAAAAGCAGTAGAATCTTGAGTATCGCCTTCAGTATCGATTACTTGACCAACCCAGTCACCGCCGCCATCTTTAGATGCAACAAAAACTTTACGGATAGAAGGCTCTTCAGCGTCAACTAATATTTCATTTGTAGCTTGTGGACCAGCAACAATTTCAAATTGTTCGCTAATATCAAGAATCGGCGTAGCTCCATCAGAACCACTTTTACCGCCTTGAATTGTTGTACCAGCATCAGTGAAAGCGCTTGTTGCTTCAATTGTAACTAGTGGGTCAATATTACATGTTTCGTCATTACCAACATGAATTGAAATACCATCAATTAATGCAGCACTTAAAGCGACATCTGGATTGTTAACAGAAAGTAATAAACGAGAACCAGCACCAATTGTAACACCGGCTTTAGTTAAAAACTCAATTTCAGTAGTCCCATCAAAAGCACCATCTGAAGAAGCAACAGTTACATGGTTTGTGCCATCGCTGTGTACTAAATATATTTGGTTAGCATTGCCTGTACCAAAATCAGCACCAGATAATTTCATTGTAATACGTGAAGCTGGTGGAATATCTGTAGTAGGGATATAGATGATATGTGTACGTTCATCACCAACTGCACCTAAGTTATTCAAGTCTAGGTCTAGGTCGCCAGTTAATTCCCAAGCAACAGCAGCACTATCTAAAACTTCTAAAGATGTAGCACCAAGACCTGTACGAGTTGCTTCACAAGCAGCAGGAGTGTAAAGAGTGTCTTGGTTAGTAATTAAAGCTGCAACATCACCTTTAAATACTTCAAAACAAGCTTCAGTACCAGCGAAAGCAGAAGTTGAAGCTAAAACACCAGCAACAGCTAAAGGCAACGCGGCTAAATTAAATTTTTTCATTCGAGATTATCTCCATTTTTTATTTTAAGCCATTTTTTAATAAATGACTTTGTGAACACGTGTTCAATTTAAAACTAGTTAGTTTTCTATCATTACCATTTTTTAGTACAAGCTATTTAGTTTTTGTAAATAGTGCAGCCATCATAATAAAGAATTCTAATATTGGCATGCCGTTCCTTTACTACTTTGTAATGTAAGCTAACACTTGATTACATGCGCACTAAAAGTTTATGCAAAAACAATAATGAGACTGAAATTTAAAGGCAAGTGGCGTTGTTGTCAACTAGTTAGTCTAAAAAAAGTCATTTAAATCATAAATAATGTAAAAATGTGTGAAATTCATACAAGCCATTCAATTGTTTTATGATTTTTGGAGAAAAAGGCCTGAAGTATAAAAGCAATGGTCTGTTATTTGTCTGGTCGACTAGAACAAATGTCAGTTCTTTTTTTGTTTGTTTGTTAACTTATTGTAATTATTGGCAATACCCTTTATTTTTCTTTGTTTTTCTTTGTTTTTTATGATGTTTCAGATTGTCAGCCTCTATTGCTTTAGAGTTGTAATAAGGGCTGATATTAACCTTAGAGCTCTGTTTAGTTGACTTTTCTCTGTAGTGTACTAAGTAACTAGGCTTTATTTTTTCGATCACTTAATAACGATTGACGTTGTTATTAACGTAATTATTTTTATATTTTTGTCGAACAATAATGACACTGGCCGTTATATCTCATAAAATATCGTTGTTTTTGTCGATTGACCAGTATAATTAAGAGGAAATATGACCACAAAAATCACCAAAGCAGTAATTCCAGTAGCAGGTCTTGGTACCCGCATGTTACCTGCAACAAAAGCTATTCCAAAAGAAATGTTACCTATTGTCGATAAACCTATGATCCAATACATAGTGGATGAATGTATTGCTGCGGGCATTACTGAGATAGTGTTGGTAACCCATTCATCAAAAAACGCCATAGAAAATCATTTTGATAAATCATTTGAGCTTGAAACTACCCTTGAAAAGCGAGTTAAGCGCCAGCTTCTTGAAGAAATTCAAGCAATCTGTCCAAAAGGCACTACCATAATGCATGTTAGGCAAGGTGAGGCTAAAGGGCTGGGTCATGCGGTATTAAAAGCGCGGCCTATTATTGGTGATGCACCCTTTGTTGTTGTTTTACCTGATGTTATTTTAGATGACGCCACCAGCAATTTAAAAACTGAAAATTTAGCGGCTATGTTGTCGCGTTATGAAAAAACCGGCCATAGTCAAATAATGGTTGAACCTGTACCTATGGAGCTGGTCAGTAGTTACGGTGTCGCAGATTGTGCTGGCCATACTATAGCGGTTGGCGAGTCTAAAGCGATGACTGCGGTAGTAGAAAAACCAGCAGTTGAAGATGCACCTTCTAATTTAGCTGTTGTTGGTCGCTATGTTTTGTCAGAACAAATATGGCCACTACTAGAATTTACTCCCCCAGGTGCCGGTGATGAAATTCAGTTAACTGATGCCATTGCTAGTTTAATGAAAGTTGAAACCGTTGAAGCTTTTCATATGACGGGTAAGTCACACGATTGTGGCTCAAAGTTAGGCTATTTAAAGGCGAATGTTGAATATGGTTTACGTCATAAAGACCTTGGTGATGAATTTAAGTCTTATTTGGCCGAGTTAATCAAAGAGTAATTAAAGAGTAATTAAAGAGTAATTAAGTAAAGTGAACTCGGACTAAGCGCATAATATTGTAATAGTCATCCCCGAGGTGTTTTTGTCGGGGATCTCGTGCTTAAATGGCATAGATTCCGGCCTGAGATATTACCGGAATGACGAATCATAGTATTAATCCTTTAAACCGAGTTGGGTTTAGGTAGTAAAAAAATAATTAATCAATCAACTCGTTCATTAAATAACTTATTAGATAAATAACAGGAATAAAATGACGGAACATTTTTTCGATTTTTCTTCAAATAGACAAAAGGCTAATGATCGAACAATCATTAGCCTTTTTGATGAAATAACTCGTGTAGACAATTTTACCACTAATGCTGCTGGTTTATTTCTTGATTATTCAAAACAAAACATCAGCCAATCTGAATTATCGGCATTAATCAATTGGGCTGGATCATCACAATTATTTGATAAAATTGCAGCACAGTTTTCCGGTGATAAAATAAATAATACTGAACAACGCGCGGTTTTACATACCTTACTTAGAGCGCCAAATGATATTAAAAAAGCTGTTTTACCTGAGGGTGCCAATGAAATAATCGCCACTGAACAGCAAATGGAAAAAATTGTTAATGATGTTTGTTCAGGAAAGCTGACTAGCAGTACTCAAGAAAAATTCACCGATGTTTTGGCTATTGGTATTGGTGGTTCATTTTATGGCATTAAAGTTGGATTAACCGCCTTACAGCCATACCATAGTACTGGGTTGAATGTTCATTTTTTGGCGAATGTTGATGGTGGGGCGGTGCAAGAAAAGCTCAATAAACTCTCAGCTAAAACCACGCTGGTGGTGGTGATTTCTAAAACTTTTTCGACCCAAGAAACGTTATTAAATGCCTTGGCAGTAAAACATTGGATGCTGGCTGCTTTACCTGCCCATTGTATTGCTCAGCAGTGGTTTGCTATTAGTACTAATATTGAACAAGTTACCTCGTTTGGTATCGCTAGAGAGCATGTTTTACCAATATGGGATTGGGTAGGTGGCAGGTTTTCTTTATGGTCTGCTGTTGGTCTACCCTTAGCGTTCGCCATAGGTTATGAAAACTTTGTCAAGCTTAAACAGGGTGCATTTGAGATGGACCAACATTTTAAATCGGCTAAGTTTAAAGACAATATGCCAGTGATTATGGCGTTGTTGGGCATGTGGAATCGTAATGGTTTAAATTATTCAAGTTTAGCCATTCTGCCCTACGAACATGCTTTAAGGGCATTACCGGGTTATTTACAACAAACGGATATGGAAAGTAATGGCAAGTCGGTGTCAATTGACGGTAAAAAACTTGACTGGCTAACCGCTCCGGTAGTTTTTGGTCAAGAAGGCACTAATGGTCAACATGCCTTTATGCAATTGATGCATCAAAGTGTCGATGTTATCCCTACTGATTTTATTGTGTCACTAAAAGGCAGCAGCAAATACAGTGAACATCATAAAGTACTCGTGGCTAACTGCTTTGCCCAAAGTGAAGCTTTGATGCAAGGCAAAACCTTGCAGCAAGTTAAAGATGAGATGAGTACTCAGGGCGCTAGTGATGAAGAGATTAAGCGTTTAGCTGTGCATAAAACCATGAAAGGTAATACACCCAGTAATACTATTGTATTGGAAAGCCTTAATCCTCACTCCTTAGGTGCTTTATTGGCGTTATATGAGCATAAGATATTTGTTCAAGGGGTATTGTGGCAACTAAACTCATTTGATCAATGGGGCGTTGAGTTAGGCAAACAATTGGGTGATCAGGTGTTAGCTGTTATGGCAGGGCAGGAAGGTAATAACTTATCTTATTCTAGTCAAATGTTGATTAAGCGCTTTTTGAATGCTTAATCAACACAGCTAATAGAAATAAAGGGCTGTTAGAAAGGAAGAGTTACTTGAAAGGAATATATTAGAAACAAAGAGTCATTAGAGATTAATAGATTTATTCTCTTTGTTTTATAAAACGTTATTCTACTTCGTTAGCTTCACGTATACGCTCTAATCTCGCTTGTTCTTCGGCAAAGGCGGCTCTAATTTCTTCAATAACGGTATCAACATCTGCCGCTTTAGTATCTTCTTTGAATAAGCCGGTCAGCACAGTTTCTGAAGTTAGCTCACCACTTTCAAATAGCGCCCACATTTCTTGACCATACCTGCTTTTAAGTAACTCAGGTGCAAATTGCCCATAGTAGTCGGTGATGTTGTCAACATCACGTTTGTGCATCGCTTTTGCATTATTGTTTGCTGCCGCATTTACCGCTTGAGGCAAGTCAATAATAACAGGGCCATAGTCATCAACTAAAACGTTAAACTCTGATAAATCACCATGAACAATACCAACGCACAACATGCGCATGACATAAACCATCATCAACTCGTGATCTTCAATGGCTTGCTCTGGCGACATTACTACGTCGTTTAAGCGCGGAGCTACATCACCGTCATCGTTGGTGACGAGTTCCATTAACAAAACGCCTTCAAAACAACCAAAAGGCGTTGGTACTCTAACATCAGCACTGGCGAGTAAATAAAGCGCATCTACTTCTGCATTTTGCCATGCTTCTTCTTGTTGTTTTCTGCCGTAGCTAGAGCCTTTTTCCATCGCTCTAGCGCGACGGCTATTACGACTTTTACGGCCCTCTTGATATTGTGCGGCTTTTTTAAAACTACGCTGATTAACTTCTTTATAAACTTTAGCGCAGCGAATATCATCACCGCAGCGTACAACATACACTGTGGCTTCTTTTCCGCTCATTAGCTGGCTGATAACTTCGTCGATTAAACCGTCATCAAGTAGCGGTTGTAGGCGTTTAGGTGTTTTCATAATGACTAAAGCTCGACTGTTTTGATCCAGCCAAAGCGATCTTCTTTGGTACCGTATTGAATACCGGTAAGTTCATCATATAAGTGTTTAGATACTTCGCCAGTTTCATTGTTATTAATAATATAATCTTTCTCTTTAAAACAAAAAGTGCCTACTGGAGAAATTACTGCAGCGGTACCACAACCAAATACTTCAGTAATTTTGCCACATTCGATATCTGCCAAAATTTGCTCAACATCTAATCGCTCTTCACTAACTTCATAACCAAGCGCAGGGGCTAGTTGTAAAATTGAGTCACGGGTAATTCCTGGTAAAATACTGCCACTAAGTGCTGGTGTTACTATGCGTTTGCCTTGGTAAACAAAACAGATGTTCATCGCGCCAACTTCTTCAATGTAACGACCTTCAATGGCGTCTAACCAAAGTACTTGTGAGTAACCTTTTTTAGCCACTTCTTCTGAAGCATAAAGGCTAGCGGCATAGTTGCCACCGGTTTTTGCTTCACCAACACCACCTTTTACTGCGCGACGATATTCGTCAGCAACATAAACTGAAATGGGTTGTAAACCACCAGCAAAATAAGTACCAGCAGGGCCGGTAATAATAAAGTGGCAATAACTAGCACTTGCGCCTAAACCAAGTTTTGGTGTAGTGGCGATCATGGTTGGACGAATATAAAGTGAAGCACCGTCTTGATCTGGCACCCAGTTATGATCTAAGGCAACCAGTTTTTCAATGGCTTCAAGGTGAACATTAACATCCACTTGTGGCATAACAATACGTTTTGCTGAGCGGTTAAAGCGTTTGCAGTTTTCTTCTGGGCGAAATAAGTTTATTTTACCTTCTTGTGTGCGGTAAGCTTTTAAACCTTCAAAAATTTCTTGGCTGTAATGAAATACCGCAGCTGAAGGGTCTAATGTTAACGCATGATAAGGACTAATTAGGGCATTATGCCAACCTTTATCTTGATCATATTCTTGAGTAAACATATGATCCGAAAACGTTGCACCAAAACTAAACTCTTCTGGGCAAACTTGGCGTTTATCAGCCTCAAGTGGCTGCATTTCAATAGACATTCTACTTCCTTAAACTGCTAAATTTTAATCATTGATAATTTTAAAGGCGCATAATAACACCTTTTGTTAAGCTAAAATATCCCGAGCAATAATTAGTCGTTGAATTTCGCTTGTTCCTTCATAAATCGTCGTAATTCTAACATCTCTGGCTAATCGCTCTAACGGATATTCTTTAATATAACCCGCACCACCAAGCAGCTGCAAAGCCGTGTAGCAGGCGTCATTGGCTTTTTCACTGGCAAACACTTTTGCCATTGAAGCTGCTGTTGCAAAGGGTAGGTTATTATCTTTATTAACTGCCGCTTGCATGATCAATAAACGTGCAGCTTCTAGCTCGGTGTAACGATCGGCTAACATCCATTGCAGTCCTTGAAACTTAGCGAGTGCTTGACCAAATTGCTTACGCTCCTTGATATAATCTTTTGCATAATCAAGCGCTTCTAAGCCTAAACCTAAAGCTAGCGAGGCAATGCCGATTCGACCACCCGCCAGTTCAGTTACCGCGATTTTAAAACCGTTATTTTCTTCGCCTAACAAAGCCGATGCCGGTATTTTACAATGATTAAAGCTAACTTCATTAGTTGACGAGGCTTTTTGGCCCATTTTATCTTCAGCTTTACTGATATTTATCCCTTCAAGTGCGCTGTCTACCAAGAAGCAACTGATACCTTTGCCACGACCAGCTTCACTATCAGTAACCGCCCAAACAACAAAAACACCGGCATATTCTGCTGAAGTGATAAATATTTTACTGCCAGTTAAAATATAATAATCGCCGTCTTTTACTGCTTTGGTTTTCATCGCTGAGGGATCGGAACCCGCATTCGATTCAGTTAAACAAAAGCCGGCTGCGGTGTATTCCCCTGTGCAAATTTTGGGAAGGTAATATTGTTTTTGCTGTGCATTACCAACAGCTTGAATAACCTCGGCAACCATATTCGTTACTGACGTTGTTACTGCTGTTGAAGCACATCCTCGGGCTAATTCTGTGATGGCTAAACTAAAAGCGGCACTACCTGCTTCAATTCCGCCATATTGAGCTTCGATGTTAATGCCCATAAAACCTAATTCACTGAGTTTTTTAATATTTGACAGGAACAATGCTCGCTCGTTAGCATTTTCAACTTTTTCTGCGTTAGGTTTTAGCTCAGATAGTGCAAATTGTCTGGCGGTATCTTGGATCATTAATTCTTCATCGGTAAAAGTGATTTGCATATCTTGTTAACTTCCAAATGGGTTATCTGTTATCCTATTGCGACATATTTTGGTGTTTAATTGTTTCGACTTTTCGCAATACGTTAGTATTGTAATAATAAATCAATAAAACTTTAAAAGGAATGTGGTGCCGTAAAGGTAAGTTCGCTATTGAGTTAATCAGTGTGAATTAAGCTTTACAAATTCCACAACTGTTCCCGCAACTGTAGTTAGTTTTAAGATAAGTTTACCAGACCTATCCAACCAAACTAAGAGTCAGATACTTGCCAAACTAGTATATAAATAACTTGAAAATAACTCCGTGCGGGCATACACGGCAATGTTTGACTTAACTCTTTGCATTTTCTAATGCAGTAATATGTCATTTTTGCTTGTTCTTATCTCATTGGTTTTATTTTTATTTTTTAATCTATTTAGCTAACTTATTTAGCCTAATGACTCAAGTGATGAAAATATGAATATAGCACCGCTTAATCGACAATTTCAGCAAAAAATCCAAGAAAAAATTAATAACAAAACTAAACCTGTTGGCTCGTTAGGGCAACTCGAGTCATTAGCTGTGCAACTTGCTTTAATTCAAAGCCAAAATAGCGATGACCTTGTTGATAAAATAAATTTAGCTAAACCACTTATGCTCATTTTTGCCGGTGATCACGGTATTAATGATCATGGTTTAAGTATTGCCCCAAGCGCCGTTACTGGTCAAATGGTGATGAATTTTTTACATGGCGGCGCGGCTATTAATTGTTTTTGCCAAGTTGCAAATATTGAAATCAATGTCATTGATTGCGGAATTTTGCAATCGGTTGAGGGAGAGTACAATAACCTAGTTCAGCAAAGACTTGGCAATGGAACAAATGATTTCTCCCAGCAAGCGGCTATGAGTTTAGCGCAAGTTGAGCAAGGTTTTTTGTTTGGTCAACAACTAGTCGAAAAAGCGATTGGTCAAGGGCGCAAAGTTTTACTACTAGGTGAAATGGGCATAGCTAATACCAGTGCTGCCTCTGCGATTTTTTCAGCTTTATCCCCTTATAGTGTTGAGCAGTGTGTTGGTCTTGGTACAGGAATAAACAGTGAACAACTTAGCCTTAAAATAAAGCTCATTAGTACCGCTTTATTACGATTAACTAACAATGAAAAAGCTAACCAAAGTGAGCCTGATATGGTTAAGCAAGTGCTCAGTGAAGTCGGGGGCTTTGAAATAGTGCAAATGGTTGGCACTATTTTAGCTGCGGCGAACGCCAAATTACCGGTAATTATTGATGGCTTTATTGTTAGTATTGCGGCATTTGCTGCGATGAAAATCAATCATAATGTTGGTGATTTCCTTATATTTTCTCATGTCTCTCAAGAACAAGGACATCAATTATTGCTAAAGGAAATGGATGTTACCGCTTTGTTATCATTAGATCTTCGTTTGGGTGAGGGCACGGGTGGCGCTTTAGCATTACCATTATTACAAGCCGCTGCTGGTTTTTATAATGACATGGCAAGTTTTGAAAGTGCCGGTGTGACTGTTTAGTCACCTTAACCATTATTAAGAGCCAATTATTAATAGCTAATTATGTATAGCTTATTGTGAATAACTCATTATGAAAAACTTATCATGAAGAAAGTTGCAGACGTTTTATCTAAACAACTCAATTTGTTTTATCTAGCCTTGAGTTTTTTTACTCGACTACCTGTGCCAAAAACGATGCAGTATTCAGCTGAATTATTAAGCCAGTCGAGTCGATATTTTTCTTTAATCGGCTTGTTACTTGGCATTATGCTCGCGCTCAGTTATTACGTTGTAAATACCCTATTTAGTGTACAAATATCGATATTGTTGATGATGTCTTTTAGCTTAGTACTTACGGGGGCTTTTCACGAAGACGGCTTAGCTGATATGGCCGATGGCTTTGGCGGCGGTTATAATAAAGCACAATGCTTAACCATAATGAAAGATAGTCGCATAGGTACCTACGGCGCGGTAACCTTAATGATGGCTTTGGCATTAAAGTTTACCTTATTGTTGACGTTAACCAATTATGACCTATCAGTCATTTTAATTACTGTAATTTTGAGCCAGTCTTTGTCAAGAGCAATAGCGGCTAGCTTAATCATTTCAATTCCTTACGTAAGTGAAGATCGTCAAAGTAAAAGTAAACCGCTAGCCACTAATCAATCTTTTAAAAGTAGTGCTGTATTACTAATTGTAGGCTGTTTGCCATTATACTTTTATCCTTTGGCAATAGTTTTTATATGTTTGACGGTATTATTTGTTTTTCGTTGGTTTTTTCAGCAATGGTTAATGAAAAAGATAGGTGGTTTTACCGGTGATTGTTTAGGCGCAGCACAGCAAGTCGCCGAAATACTTATTTTATTGGTTGTTGTTTGCTGCTTAGAGCATCAACTTTTAGGTACCTTGTTATGATTCATTTAGTGATAGGTGGCGCACGTAGTGGCAAATCACGTTATGCCGAACAGGTATGCCTTTTATTAGCCAGCGCTGATGAAAAATCAGTGACTTATATTGCCACAGCAACCGCTATTGATGAAGAAATGGTTGCACGAATTAATCGACATCAATTAGAGCGTGATAAACACTGGAAATTAGTTGAGTGCCCACTTTTACTTGCTGAACAAATTGCCAAAACAACGGATAACAATATTTATTTGATTGACTGTCTAACGCTTTGGTTAAATAACCTTATATTTTCATTGGAAGCAGATATCCTTAGTGATAAAGATGCTCAAATAGCACAAAAAATGGATGACTTAGTATTTTCACTATCTAACAGTAATAACACCTTTGTCATTGTTACTAACGAAGTTGGCCAAGGAATAATTCCTATCGGTGAAACTAGCCGTTTGTTTGTTGATCACAGTGGCTGGATGAACCAAAAACTAGCAGTGATAGCCGATAAAGTTACCCTAGTTGTTGCCGGTTTACCGCTGATCTTGAAAAACAAAGCATAAAAAACACGGTATAAAACAAAGAATAACAATCCGTAATAAAGATTCAGTATAAAAGTAATGAGGGTAAATAACTCAATGATTGAAATTACGCTACTAAGACATGCCAAAGTTGCTGGGCCTGCAGCTTTATACGGTAAAACCAATATTGAAGCGCAAATTATTGAAAACCAAAAAATAGTGAATAGTTTCTCTAACTCTGAGCAAGCGTTCGACTTGGTGGTGAGCTCGCCATTACAGCGTTGTTACTTAGTCGCGCAGCAGTTGAGTACCGAGCTTAATGTTCAATTGGTGTGTAATGAGTACTTTGAAGAAATGAATTTTGGCTTAATTGATGGTATTCCTTTTGAGCAACTTGTTGGCGATAACGCTTCTCATGTTAACGCTGAAAAATATTGGTCTTTGCTTGAAATGTTTTGGCAAAATCCAGCACAAACTACGCTACCTTTGGCTGAGAGTTTGGCTGAATTTAACCAAAGAGTTACTAAAGGTTGGCAGTTACTGATAAAGCAACTTATTGCGCAAAGTGCTAAAGAAGACAATTGCGGAAAAAAAATACTACTTGTTTGCCATGGTGGCGTTATACGCATGATTTTAGCCCATGTTTTAGCACTCGACTGGCAAAATGCAAATTGGTACCAAGGATTAAGTATCGATTATGCTAGTACCAGTAAAATTACCCTAACTGTATTAGCGAATCACGATGAGAAATCAAGCCTAAGGGTTAATTATATTGGTTTGCCTTTATCATCAATGACAGGAAAGGATTAAAGTGACAATAGCAGCAAAAGTGAAACAGCAAGTAAAAGCAAATACCTTGATGATACAAGGAACTACCTCTGATGCCGGAAAAAGCACTTTAGTTACTGGTTTGTGCCGTTTATTTGCCCGTAACAAAATAAATGTCGCGCCCTTTAAACCTCAAAACATGTCATTAAATAGTGCCGTTACCGTATGTGGTGGCGAAATTGGTCGTGCGCAAGCCGTGCAAGCAAAAGCGGCTTATCTGCCACTAGAAGACGACTTTAAAGCTATTTTACTGAAGCCTAATTC
>JALJPB010000071.1 GCA_022969175.1 Colwellia sp.
TTCAACCATGAATTCAGGTAAAGATTTACTGACAACAACACAGCTGACTTTTCGCATAACAAGCGCTTCTATAAGCGCATAACAGCGCATCGCATGACCTAAACCTATTTTTTTTGATACGTCAAAACGAAACAATACTACGCTAGTTTTTTTTTGCTCTAAAACAAGCATTATAGGCAATGTCTTACTAACTGAAATGCTTCTGCATAGTTTTTACCAATAGTAGCACCTCGTAACTTAGCTAAAGCTTCAATAGCCTCAAAAGAGCGAGGATGTGGAAACAATCGTATTTCTTCTTGGTAACAGGCTAGAGCCAATTTTTTTTTCGCATAAGTACCGCTAACATCAACAAACCAATTTGCTGAAAATTGCTCACTATTAAACTGCCACTCGGTGCTTGAAGGAACTTCAAAAGATAAGATTGTCTGAACACTATTGTCAGGCAAAGGTCGAAATGCAGTAAGTACCGCTTGTACCGTTAACCGATGATCGATATTTAGGTCATACTGACTATGAGTGTAAATAATTTCAGCGGTAATATCACTCGTCATTTCTTCTATTTTTTGAACAATGGTTAATAAATTAACACTGTCCATTTTATTATCCGGAAAGTCACATTGAATAAGCCTATTTATACCTAAAACGTCACATGATTGCTCTAATGCGGTTTTTCGCTGAGTTTTATTTGTGCTAGCTGTATCAGCCGAAAGACTATGCATTGATAATCGAGAAGAAACGCCATCGGTCATCACTAACAAAGTGATATCGTCACCTTGCTCTGCATGTTTCGCAAGTGTTGCTCCGCAACCCAATACTTCATCATCAGCATGAGCAACAACAACCAAAATTTTAGCCACGTTTATATTCCTCGTGCGTGAGTAATTGCCAAGATAAAGCACAGCCCTTATTTACATCTGCGTTTACTTTTTGCCCTAAAACTTGAGAAAAATGCTTAGGTGCTAAACCGAAACCTGGACGGACAATTCTAATATTTTCCTTTGTTAGGTGCTGCCCTTTTTTAATATCTTGGGAAATATAAATTGACCGTCGATATTTTTTTGAATCTTGTTCACTCGTATCGCCGCCATAAATAACCTGGCCAATAGCTTGTGATGCACTTTTACTTTCAGTGACCAGTAATTTAAATTCATTAGGCTCTAATGAAAAAGCGGCATCGACACCACCATCATTTCGCGATAAAACAAAGTGTTTTTCAATCACACTAGCTCCTAATGCTACTCCGGCGAGAGATACCCCTATACCTAAAGTATGATCAGAAATCCCAACCTCACAACCAAACGTTGCTCGTAAGTGTGCAATAGTTTTTAAATTTGCTTGCGCTGGCGAAGCAGGATAAGCACTAGTACATTTCAATAGCACTATTTGCTGACAACCGTTCTTTTTCAGACAATCAATCGCTTCAGAAATTTCTGTTAGCGATGCCATGCCAGTTGAAATGATTACCGGTTTTCCAGTTTTAGCAATATGTTCAATAAGTGGGATGTCATTATTTTCAAAAGAGGCAACTTTATAGCAAGGTACATTAAGCGTTTCTAAAAAATCAACCGCACTGCTGTCAAACGGAGAGCTAAAAGCGATCAAGCCTAAAGACTTGGCTTTTTCAAAAAGTGTTTGATGCCATTCCCATGGAGTATGAGCTTTTTGATAAAGTTTATGTAAAGAGTTTCCTTGCCATAAGCTATCGCTTTCTAATATTTGAAAGTCATCATGTTGACAATCTAAGGTCATGGTGTCAGCAGTATAGGTTTGTAGTTTTATCGCATGTACACCGGCCTCTGCTGCGGCTTCAATCATTTTAATTGCCAAATCGAGAGATTGATTATGGTTTCCTGATAACTCAGCAATAACAAAAGGCTCTTCTTCTAAACCAATTTTTCGTCCTGCTATAATGACTTCTGTCATGAACATTTTCCTATTTCACTTTCTGTTGGCATTCGTTTAAAAACAACTTGAGCAGTTACTTGTTCTGCATCATAAGCCGCATCGGTGAATGTTAAAATAAACTTGCCTGAGTTGAGAAATGCATTAGGGTAGCCATCTGCATCTAACATACGAATATAATCATAAATATCAGATAAATTAACTAAAGATGATAAGTTACTTTGTTCAGGTGTTCGTCGTTTAAATGCTGTTATGTTACCCGTTTGCTCACTTGGCTGAATGTTTTTCTGAATAATATCAAATATTAACTGACTAACCAAGGTATCGGCTCGGTCAAATATTTCACGAGCACTGCCAGATAATAATAAAGGTAACTTGCCATATATAGGTCCAGCATCAAGCTTTTCAATACAACGAAACGCACTCAGTTGTGTTTCTTTTATGCCACGCACAATTAAATTCTGTAAAGGACTACCACCTCGGCCAAAAGGTAGGTCGGTCATATGAAACATAATACATACAAACTTATCGGTAATTTCAACAGGTACTTTATGAGACCAATGAGGAATAAAAATATACTTAGGGTTAATTACTGAGAGTTTTTCAACTGTTAGTTGCTCAGGAGTTGAAATATATTCCCACTGACCTTTTAACGTTTGTTGTAAGCGATTAAAAAGAGTTTGGTGCCGCTGGTGTTGCGAAACAATAAGATATGTACTCACTCAATCCCCCTCCTCTTTATATGCAAACGACTAGATTTTAATTCGATTTTTAACATCAGCAATCAATGCTTGGTACATATATTCAGCACGCCGCCAATCACTTTCATCATCTATATCTTGTACTAGGTAATTAGGTAAAACAATAGGAATAGAAAAACGAGAAAACATACCACTTTTAACATTGACAAATGCATCTGCAGAGCCCCAGTAAAACTGTCCTGCATCATGATAAACTTCAGGTAAATCTTGAGAGCGAGAGCCAATAGATTGAGACTCTAATAAAGTAATATTTCGCTCAGACGTCTCGATGGTAAATGAACGTTGTATAGGGTAATTAAATTTACATACACTAAAAGCATAATGTTTATTTTCAGCCCGTTTTAATTGATCCAATCCACTTTGAAGAAATTCTTTCTTCAAAAATGGTGCGGTTGCATATATACAACAAGCAAAATTAATATTTGCTCCTTCAGCCTCTAATGCTTTAATGGCATGAATGACAACAGCAGTTGTACCCGTATGATCATCAGCTAGTTCATCAGGTCTCATAAAAGGGATTTCAGCACCGTACTTTTTCGATATATCGGCTATATCCTGGTCATCCGTTGACACTATAACCCGATCAAATAGACCTGAATTAATTGCTGCCTCTATGCTATAAGCTATTATGGGTTTGCCGCAAAATTCTCTAATGTTTTTTTTATGTATACGTTTACTACCGCCACGAGCTGGAATAATGGCAACATTAATCATCGAATATCCTTTTATATATCCTAAGAGATATATTGTTATTGTGCGCTGTAACTTAGTAATAAAACAAGCAAAAACTTTGCCTACTTGCATCAATAGCTCGATATTTACACAATAAGAATAAAAACAACAACAAATAAAGAGAAAAGGCTTAACAGGGCAGATAAACGTGTTTACACTGGATTCCATGAGTGGCGTATTTTTTGCTTTCATATTATAAATAAATACTATTTTGTAGAATTGCTTAAATACTAGCTAAGCATAACCAATAATCACCAAAGGTTTTTTCATGTTTAATAATAAAAATATTCTCATTACAGGTGGTACCGGGTCGTTTGGTAAACTTTTTGTGAAGACTTTATTAGAGCGTTACCAACCCCGAAGAATTATTGTTTACTCTCGTGATGAGCTCAAACAATATGAAATGCAACAAACCTTTAATCATAGTTCCATGCGCTATTTCATTGGTGATGTACGTGATAGAGAAAGATTAAACCAAGCGATGAATGGTGTTGATTATGTCATTCATGCAGCGGCACTAAAACAAGTACCAGCAGCCGAATATAATCCCACAGAATGTATTAAAACCAATATAAACGGCGCGGAAAATGTGATTGGAGCAGCCATAACTAACAACGTAGAAAAAGTTATTGCCTTATCAACAGACAAAGCTGCAAATCCTATAAACCTCTATGGCGCAACAAAGTTGGCATCTGACAAATTATTTGTTGCTGCTAATAATATGACAGGCGGTCATAATACTCACTTCTCTGTCGTTCGTTATGGAAATGTTGTTGGTTCAAGAGGTTCCGTAGTACCATTTTTTAAAAAACTAATTGATAATAAAGCCACTGAAATACCGATTACTCATAAAAGTATGACTCGGTTTTGGATCACCTTACAACAAGGTGTAGACTTTGTTTTAAAGAATTTTGATCGCATGCTTGGCGGTGAAATTTTTGTTCCTAAAATCCCGTCAATGCGTATTACCGATTTAGCACACGCTATGGCCCCCGATTTACCGACAAAAATCATTGGCATTCGACCGGGTGAAAAGCTGCATGAAATTATGTGTCCTGCTGATGACTTTTATCACACATTAGAATTTGATGATCATTTTGTCATCACTCCTACTATTAGTTTTACTAGCCGCTCAAATAAATTTGGTGAAAATGCTATCGGTGAAAAAGGTCAAAAAGTTGAAGAAGGTTTTGAATACAATTCAAAAAACAATACGGTTTTTTTGACCACAGAGCAATTATTGGCCTTTAACAAATTGGCTGAAGAATGATTTTATATGGTCAGCAAGACATATCAGCAGAGGATATAAAAGCAGTTAGCGATGTTTTAAATTCATCACATTTAACGCAGGGCTGTGCAGGTGTAAGCTTTGAAAAAACTCTAGCGCACATTTGCCAATCTAAACATGCCCTTGCTTTTTGCAATGCCACTTCGGCTTTGCACAGTGCTTGTTTAGCACTTGACGTTAAAGCAGGGGATTTAGTATGGACCTCGCCAATTTCTTTTGTCGCTTCGGCTAATTGCGCCCTTTACTGTCAAGCCAATATTGATTTTGTTGATGTTGAACTACAAACAGGCAATATGAGTATTGAGGCTTTAACTGAAAAACTCATTCATGCGAAAAAATCAAATAAACTGCCTAAAGTTGTCATTGTTGTTCATTTAGCCGGACAAAGCTGTGATATGGAAGCTATATTTTCTTTAAGCCAAGCTTATAGCTTTCGTATAATTGAAGACGCTAGCCATGCTATTGGCGGTTATTATCAAAAGAATCCTATCGGAAATTGTCAATATTCAGACATTACTATTTTTAGCTTTCACCCAGTAAAAATCATTACCACAGGAGAAGGTGGCGCAGCACTGACGCAATCAAAAGAGCTTGCAGAAAAACTTGCTTTATATCGAAGCCATGGCATTACTAAAGAACAACAATTTATGGATAAAGAAAGTGACGGCCCATGGTATTACCAACAAATTACACTAGGTCATAATTACCGCATGACCGACATTCAAGCTGCTTTGGGAAGCTCTCAGTTAAGTCGTCTTGACGAGTTTGTAAACAAAAGAAATACACTTGCTCAGAAATACGATATAGCGATGAAGGATAGCGCTTTTATGCCACTAACACAGCTAAAAAACACTTACTCAGCTTACCATCTATATATTGTTCAAAATAATCAGTGGAGTGTTCAAGAAAAGCTTAAAATTTTTGATAATATGCGAAATAAAGGCATCCAAGTGCATGTACACTATATTCCAATTCACTTACATCCTTATTATCAAAAACTTGGTTTTAATGTGGGTGACTTTCCACAAGCAGAATTATATTATCACCAATCATTAACATTACCATTACACCCAAACCTTACCTTTGAACAACAAGATTATATAATTAAAGAACTGATAAGTTTAGGTTAAAATAATTTAACTCGATTATATCACACCATATAAGTATGCAATGAGTATTGGCTCCTAACCCAATATTTTTCTTAAACTCAAATATCTTTAATGAATAATCCTCTTAATGCCATTTTAATTAATTCTTAAGATTTGGCTTTTTTTAATCTATTTATAAAGACACTATTATTGATAACATGCTCTTCTAAAGCATTATCCCGATAATAATTAGGAGCCATATCTAAAAAGTTTTGATAAATAGCTAAGCCTTCTTTAAAATTCTTAAGTCGATTAATTAATACTGTTTCACCATATAAAAACTGTGATAAACAAACTTGAAAATGTAATAGAGTACCTATAAGTAAATCATGTATTTTGGCTTCACATCCCCGTAATATTTCAGTTTGTTTGAGCAATACGTCAGCGCAATCTGACACATTGATTGTTGGCTGAGTAGTTGAATCACGTAACATTTGACAAACCTGAGAAAAAACATCGTAATCTAAATTATTTACTAGTTGTTTATAAAAAGTTCCATCATTATCTTTCAATATACATTCATCTAATAAATAATTCTTTACATCAAGAAAATTAACATCATCAAAATCAGTTAGTTTTTTGTCGAGTTCATCTTCAGCTAAAGGCCCTGCACCTTTAATTAATGCGCCATCACTAGCATTAAAACAATTAATACTTGGGTTCATTGCTATTTGTCTAGCTATATTGTCGTTAGATTCTTTAAATGAACGATCGCAAATGAAACTACCACCAAAATTTCCAGCTTCAAGTGCTGACTGTTTTTTATTAAAATAATAAAGTCCTTCATCTGAGTCTTTGTCATCATAATACAGACTATTTTTACTATGGTGATTACCATCTTGTTTTTGACCTAAATCGACACCCATAAAATAAAAGTTTTTAAAACCAAGTGCAGTAGCTATTGTTAAAGATGCATTAGCAACCGTAGGGTTCATAAATTGATAACTTTCAAATAATTTTTTCCCTAACTTATCTTCTAATACTAACTCAGATCCTGACTCATTAGCTTTCAGAGCCATAATTGATTTTGAAAATAGTTTAAAAGCACCAGGATGTACCGTTGCGGGAGCAATAAAAAGGATATCTTTTAAGAAGTCTTTAGGACAAATGATACTAAGGATATCTGTTGTCGTTGATGTTCTTTCTTGTTCACAATGTATATCTGGCTTTAGGTTATATTTATATAAAGCACTTAATGTACTCCCACAACTTATAACAACAGCCTTACTTCTATGCTTTTTAATATACGGGATAAGGTTATCTAGCGATGGTCCATTACCTAAAATAAAGACAGGGATATCATCTAACCGATGCTTTTTGCAAGCGCTCGACTTAACTAAACCAATATTATTTGAAATATTCGATAAGGTATGCCCTACTGACATAACAGCATCATCAAAAAAACCATAACCTCGACCAAATTCAAGATAACGTTTATTAAAAACATCTAAAATGTCATTTAACGCTTTTGATTGGTAATGAAGGTAGCCTGCGACTTGGCATAGTTGGTAACGTCCATTTTTAGCTGAAAAAAGCATGATATCATCAAAAAATGTATCTGATTGCTCACCAAGTGATATATGTAATCTTGAGCCTCTCTCATCAAGAGTTTCAAGTATTAGCTTCCAATTAATAGCAAAAAAAGACAAATAGAATAAATCTAAATCAGGTTCAATCACAAAGATACAAGATGCTGTATGTTGAATTGCCAACATCTCTAAATGATAACCAGCACCAAGGCCAAATAAAACAATCGAACTTAAATTTTTGTTTAATGTGGTCGTATTTAATGTTTCAGCTTCTGCTTTCCTTTTATCATTGATTTCTGTCAGCTGTTCAAGAAAGTCTACATGAATAAAATTCCCTGTATTTCTTTTTTTTTTATTAAAGAAATGAAATTTTTTAATGAGCGGATTAGCTTGAAAATCTTCAAACTGGAGTTTAGACATTAAATAAGAGGGGTAGCTATAAAAGTAACTTCCATCGTCGACATTCACTGCATTAACAAAGCCATGGGCCGTATCAACAATATATTTTTTAGGTTCATAATTTTTAAAAAAATCATGTATTTCTGGGTGATACTCTGCAAAAGCAACCATATTCTCTTGGTAGCGATTCATTAAATCGTCATCAGAAGAAACAAGTAGAGATATTTTATCAGACGTTTTTTGTAATGCTGCTTCGAGGCTTTCTAAGTCTTTATATTTAAATTTTATATTCTCATAAACGGAGGAATTAGTTTCGAGATTTTCTACTGTGTTTTTTTCAGGGGAAGTGTTTTTCAAAATAATTTACTCTGTCTTTATATAAAGAATAACTAAATACTATTATAGGCAACAACTGCTTTTTTAATCTTCGCTTGTTTTTGACTTTCTTTTAGGCAAAGTTCTCTTTGCTCTTTGACAAACTTTAAACGTGGGGAGTCTTGTTGCTGAATCCATAACAAAGTCTCTTTAAACTCAATGACAAATGAGTTGTCTTTATTATCTTTAGCTAATATTTTAGACTTTATCGTCTCTAATAGCCCTAGCCTCTTTGCCAGCAACGATGAGCAATTCTGAAAAGATGACTCATCGACTAGTTTGTTAATCAAAACAGTTAATTCTTTGACTTCAATTAACCAAGCGCTCTCTTGGCTAAGCACTTTCTTTAGCTTGAATTAAGACAAGCCCTTTTTGCTTTTCATCTTCAGGAATATTCTTCCATGCAGAGCTTAGCGGCTCTATTAAATCAATGACTTCATCAATTTTTTTGCTGTCTAAGGACACACTGACATCAGCAAGCGTACTTATACAATATAAATATAGCTCAGAAAAATTTTTAGAAATAGCAGGCTCCGACTCAAAATCTAATGAATCATCAAGTGAACGAAAAATATTAACGGCTTTAGCTAGTTGCTTGGACTTAAGATCTAGATTTTTGTTTGTTATTGCTATTTTAGACAATTTTAAGCTTTCAAAAATACCATTGTAAAGCAAAGAAATAATTTGATGAGGATCAGAAGCGATGAGATTGCTTTCTTTAGAAATTTTTTGATAAGTCTTTAAATTATTACGCATAATGTCACCTAAATGTATAAATTAGTCATTGTTTTGGAACCCTATATTTTTTAATGATGAAGTTAACCATTCTGAAGTTGCATTATATTGAGAAACCGTTGTATCTAAATAAGTAAACTGATTTCTCAAGCGCTCTTCTAAAGAGCGAAGTCTTTCTTCTAATGTGCTCCATTCATCATCTATATCACTAACGCGCTCAGTGAGCGTTTTTACACGTTGTGTCAAAACTCCGTCACTTGCAATATAATTATCGATAAGTTCAGACATTTGTGTAGCGATACCACCTGATGATGCAAAAAGCTCGCCAACGTTAGAAAGGTTATTACTTAAAGCGTCATCTAATCGATTTTGTCCACTTGGAATGTTATCTGAGGTAAAGGTAGAGATTTGTAGCTTCCCGTCTCTATTTAATTCAAGACCAATATCATGTAAATTCTCAATACCACCAACAGCAGTACTGATAGTTTGTAGCACAATGTTAGCCATTTGTTGCTTCATTTGCCTAACATTAGGATCAAAAGCAAGTCGACCTTGTTTAGGGGCAGCTAAACCGGTTAAATCTTCCATCAGGCCATTATAGCCAGCGATAAAATCATCAATTAAGCTACTGCCATTTTCTGTATCTTGAGCAACGGAGATAAGAGTGGGTGACCCCACTATGGTTTTTTCTTTCACGGTGATAGTAAGATCTTCAATGGTATTTTTAAACTCATTGGTCTCACTAGTAACTACAGTGGTGCCAATAGTAATTGAAGCATCTTGAGCATCTTGCACTCTGGTAACGCTGGGATTAGAAGACGATAACTTATCTAATGAGGCATCTGATACACTAATAGAAAGCTCATTGTCCTCTCCTGTTATTTGTGAATCAATAACTAGAAATGAACCGTTTTCACCATTAATAATATTCGCTGTAACACCAAAATTTTCACTTTGCTCGTTAATTTTATCTCGGATTTGAGAAAGGGTATCGCTAGCCTCTATTACTACATCAAAGGTTTCACTGCCACTTGAAAAAGTTACAGTGCCATTACCAACTGTTGACGAAGAATCAGTGACGGTATCGGTATTGTAGCGTGAGCCTTTTGCCAATTGCTCAACCGTTATTTCAAAGTCACCATTACTGGCAAAACCATTACTTTTGACATCAATAGCATCAGAACTACTGGTCACCACTTGTTTATTAAATGCATCGGCGTCGGTGAGTCTTTTTAGTATATCGTTGAAACTACTCAGTGAAGATTTAAAGCTGCCTACTCCAGAGAGTTCCAGTGAGAGACGGTCCTCTTTTTCCTGTAATCGTATTTCCTGGGGGATGGCTTCAGCATTAACATAAGCCTCTACCAAGCTTTCAAGATCTATTCCTGAGCCAATACCCAAACTAGTTACAATTGCCATACTCAGCCTCCTACATTTATACTTTACCAGTGCATTATTATTTAGGATGTATAATTATACTACATCGTCAATTAATAACCCAGAAAGGTCAGATAACTCATTCTGCAAGTCTTTTATTTTTTCAGCCATTTTTATAATTTTTTCACTGGGGAATTGGCTTATAACTTCATGAGTTTCTTTATCAAAAACAGTAATGACCGTTTTCCCCGAACTATTATCATTTTTAAAGCTGACATTTTTCATCGAATTTTGTGCAAAATCTGAAATCACGTTTAACGCTTCACTAATATCCACTTCTTTACTTTCTACTTCTTTACTTTCTACTTCTTTGCTTTTATTTAAAGCAATTTCTTGACCACTTTGAACTGCATCAACACTATTTTTAGCTCTACCTCCAACATCTACCTGATTAGGAGGATTAAGTGGCGCACTTCGGCCAACATCAACTAAAGGCGGCAGGGAGTTTACATAATTACTCATAAGGTTCTCCTGTTAGTAAAAGCAAATAAGGGCCGTTTATAACGTCCCTTATTATTAAGTTTTGCTTTTATACTTACTTTATAATAACGATAAAGCAATTTGAGGCTGTTGATTCGCTTGCGCTAACATTGAGCTTGATGCTTGTTGCAATACACTATTTTTTGCAAGAATAGCAGACTCTTTGGCATAATCAGTATCTTCGATACGTGAACGTGATGCTGATACATTTTGTGCAGTATTATCATTTGAGCGAATAACAGAGCTAAAGCGGTTTTGCTTAGCACCTAAATTGGCACGAGCAGCAGTTACTGTAGCTAAAGCACTATCTAAATCACTAATTGCTGTTTGAGCAGTAGCGAAACTAGTCAAAGAGCCTGCCGTACCTACAACCGTACCAAAATTTGTACTTATTGTCACTGCAATAAGTTGGCCTGCATCAGCACCTACTTGGAAATTTTCATTATAAGCTCCATCTAATAAGGTAACACCACCAAAACTGGTTTGACTAGCGATACGTTGAAGCTCTAACTCTAATTCACCAAATTCGTTATTAAGCGCTGTTCTATCGGCATCGGTGTTTGAGCCATTCGATGCTTGAACCGCTAAGGTTCTCATACGTTGAATAGTATTGGTGTATTCGTCTAACGCACCTTCAGCCGTTTGAGCTAATGAAATACCATCATTTGCATTTCGAGAAGCCTGATTTAAACCGTTGATTTGAGAAGTTAAACGAGATGAAATTTGTAAACCTGCGGCATCATCTTTAGCGCTGTTAATTCTTTTACCTGAAGATAGACGTTCATATGATGTTGATAAGTTATTAGTCGACAACGAAAGCTGACGTTGAGCATTTAATGATGAAATATTACTGTTAACTGATAAAGCCATTTTATAACTCCCCGAGTGCTACCACTCAAATATTTAATTGTTTCGGATTTAAGTGACTTAAGAAAGTGCATCAATAACTCACCTTACAAATGGTATCGGAACAATAAAAAATAACTTTAGAGTTTTTTTAAAAAAAATAAAAATAAAAATAAAAATAAAAATAAGAATAAAAATAGTTCTTTAATTTCAACAATTAAAGAAAAATGACATAGTAATAACATTTTCAATACTAAATACCGCAATACTAATATTACCACCTATATATCAATATGTTTACATCAAGTTAAAGTAGAATATTTTTCTAGCAAAAAAAACACCCCTCCTAAATAACATAGGGAGGATGTTTGTGCTTTACTAATTTAAGACTACTAACTGGTTTACTTTTACTGTAATAACGACAAAGCAATTTGTGGTTGTTGATTCGCTTGAGCTAACATTGAACTAGATGCTTGTTGCAATACTGAGTTCTTCGCCAAAATCGCTGACTCTTTGGCATAGTCAGTATCTTGAATACGAGAACGAGATGCCGATACATTTTGAGCAGTGTTATCATTACTTCGAATAACAGAACTAAATCGATTTTGCTTTGCACCTAAATTAGCTCGAGATGCGGTAACAGTTGACAACGCACTATCCAAATTTGCTATCGCTGCTTGAGCACCGGCAAAATTAGTTAATGTTCCTGCCGTTCCAACTATTGTACCAAAGTTAGTTGATATAGTAATACCAATTAACTGACCCGCATTAGCACCTACTTGAAAGTTTTCATTATAATTACCATCGAGTAAAGTAACGCCACCAAAGCTTGTTGAACTTGCAATACGTTGAAGTTCAGATTCTAATTCACCAAATTCTTTATCTAAGGCTATTCTATCAGCATCGGTATTAGAACCATTCGATGATTGAACCGCTAAAGTACGCATGCGTTGAATCATATTGGTATATTCATCTAATGCACCTTCGGCGGTTTGAGCCAAAGAAATACCGTCATTAGCATTTCGTGACGCTTGATTTAAGCCATTAATTTGAGAAGTTAACCGACTAGAAATTTGCAAACCAGCCGCATCATCTTTAGCACTATTAATACGCTTACCAGAAGATAACCGCTCATATGACGTGCTTAATTCATTGGTTGACATTGATAATTGACGCTGTGCGTTCAATGATGAGATATTACTATTTACGACTAAAGCCATTGTTATCTTCTCCTAAGTTTAGGGTGTGGTTAGATCGTTAACACAATAAGTCTTCAGAACCACATTACATATTTTTTGACACAACTTTTTAAAAGCATACATCGTGCCAAAAATATTTTTTAAATATAATTAAATAAAGATAAGCTTTTAATTTGAACAAATGTTTGTTGAGCCGCTTGTAATGCAACCTGAGATTGTTCAAAGGTAGAAATTGCCTTGGCAAAATCTAAATCTTCAATACTAGATTGGCCTTGAGCTAGATTTAGCTCTCTATCCAAGTGGTTACTTTCCTGATTATCAATGAGTTGCCCTCTCACACCGGCCACTGTTCGTCTTGATATCATATGGTTAAGCGAGCTTTCTAATTGCGAGAGTATTTCGCCATAATCAACATCATGTTGAGTTTGATTTGTTGGTGAAGCGCCAACATTCATCCAGTCTATCGCTGATTTAATGGTTTCAAAAATACTGATGTTTTCTTGTGATTTTAAATCAAATTCATCACCCGGCAATGGGTTGCCGCTTATTTTAACTTCAATACCATTAAAGGCAACCGTTTGCCCAGCAGTATAAGCTGCGGTTGGGTACACCGTAGCCCCTAAACCATCTGTTACTGTTAAGTTATTCGGTGCACTAAAAACAAATTTATAGTCAGGAGGATTACTTACTGAGTCATAAGCACCGGGATCAGCAATTACCGCTTTGCTCACAGAAATACCAGAGGTGTTATTAACATAATTGGTTGAAAAATCCCCTATTACGTTAGGTACATTCTCAAACGCTTGATCACCCGGCTGATTGGTCTTCACCATAACATTTTTGGCTATTTGTAACTCACGAACACCGCTGTCGCCTAAATAATTTACCGAGCCATCCGGTTGTTGGGCAAAAGGTTCTACATCAATTTGATAACCGGAAAAAATATAACCGCCGGTTTCGTCTTTAGTATTCGCTAAATCAAGCATCTGAGATTGACTATTTTGACCTAATTGAGCAAGGGATTTCAAATCTGCATCAGATAATGTCCCGTTATTAGCTTGGATAAATAATTGTTTTAATTGTTGAATAATATCTTCACCCGTAGCGAACGAGATATCTTGCAAATCATTTCTATTTTCAGCTTGAGTAATATTACGCATATATTTTTCAATATTGGCTAATTCATCTTTATAGCCAGCCAAAGTACCATAGGCAACGGCATCATCTTTTGCAGTATGCACTCGCTTACCACTAGAAAGGTATTTTACTTGCTCATTAACCTCAGATTGCTTATTAGTAATCTGTTGGGTATTTTGAAAATAAAATTGTGCGGTTGAAATTCTCATTATTTAGCTCTCGTGTTACTGTTATCTAGTAGCAGATAGTAAAGTATCAAAAATGGTATTTGCTATTGAAATAATCTGTGAAGCTGCTTGATAGGCTTGTTGATATTTCATCAAATTAGCGGCCTCTTCATCTAAGTTCACACCTGAAGTGGCTTGATTTCGATTATAGGCTTGGGTATAAAGTGCTTGAGCCGTACTAGCAACTAATTCAGCAGAGCTAGCTTTAGAGCCAATAATAGAGGTTGTTTTTGCCAAACTCTGACTAAATGTTTCCCTGCCACCATTAATTGTGCCTTGCTCTTGAGTTAACCCCATCGCCACTGCATTTGATGAGTTACCAATACCAAATGCATCACCAATAAAAAACTGTTCAGGTGCATTAGGTGCAATACCCGATGGTGATCCGGTAATTTCAATGGTAAATGCCGCTGTGGCAGGCAATGGCGGTAAATTAATAGTTTGCGATGGTGGCGTATAAGCTATAGGTGCAGAGGTGGCGCCTAAATTGTCGGTAATAGTATAATTAAAGACCCCTATTGGACTTTCTAAAACATCAATACGCATTGGCATTGCTATTTGAGCAGCAATAGGGTCTATCATATCAGTAATTTTAACTTCACCTGCACTGACATTACTTGTTGACGGGGTAATTTCGACTGCGCTACTTGCCGCAATTTTGGCAGGGTCTGTCAAGGTCATTAACATATTCGCAGCGCTGTTTTCTGTCGGTCTTATTAGGTAAGAATCATCGGTGGCTGGAGCTCCAGAGTCTTCAATAAACTCAAAGCCATAAGTTGTAGCGTAGGTTCCAGAACCCGGTGGACCTAAATTAGTTGACGAGTTATTTGTTCTGTTGGTCATAATGTAATCAGTACCGTCAAAACGAACTTCAAATTCATCGGTTGGCACTTTAGAAACATCAGTAATATTAACTCGAGCCTGTAAATTTCCGGCATTATTCGATGGCGATAGCACCCTCGCCTGTTGAGTAGCTATTGCATTTATATCGGTAAAAAAGTTAGCGCCTTGCTGAGCATTTAAATCTAAACCGTCAGCTTGTGCTGCATTTAACGTTTCAGATACAGCCATAGCTAAACGATTTATTTCCGTGCGCGCTTGGGCTAAATGTTGATCTCTAAATTCATATTTTGCCGCTAGAGAACCTCCGACAACAGAACCATTAAGTGCAACGGTAGAGTTTGGTCCAACTAAACGCAATTCAGTTTTAAGCGGATCTGGATCGCCAGCTTCAATACGTACCGTTAATGGAGTGATGCCCGCAACTAAAGTGGTTCCTTGACCTATCATCACCGTCATCACACCAAATGAATCTTCAATAGTAGTGACTCTAGTAAACTCACCTAATTGACTAACTAATTGATCTCTTTTATCTAATAAGTCATTAGGTTGACCTGCTTGCGTTAAATTTTGACTATGGAGAATAGTTTCATTGATCTTGGCCAGTTCTATTGATATCTCAGAAATCTTATTAGCTATCTGCTCAATTTCACCATTGATCGACTTTTCTATTTGATCAAAGTTTTCATTAAGTAAACGGATGTCACTACTTACAACACTCGCTTGATTGAGAGCAATATTACGTAAACCTAGGTCACTTGGATTATCAGCAATGCCATTCACCGCCTGATAAAACAGATCCACAGATGAACCAATTGACTGACCAGAAAAGGCCATAATGTCATTTAATTGAGTTAAATCTAAATGGATAGAGTCAGCGCTTGCTAGATTACTTGTATTAAGTAATTGTTCTTTGTATGAAAATTTATCGTAAATTCGAACAATATCTTGAATATAAGTGCCAGAACCAACATAGTTACTACCAGAAGCAATACCAGGTGCAGCATTTTGTTCCGCTCGTTGGCGGTTATATCCTTCGGTATTAACATTGGCAATATTGTGACCAGTGGTGGCAAGTTGTTGCTGTGCTGATAATAAAGCACTAACACCTGTCTGGTATAAATTAACTGACATCTCTACACTCCAAAATCACTAAAAACATAACGTTAAGCTGACTATTTTCAGTTTTGATTTACCAAGTTTTTGACTGTGCGAAGTGTTGCCATTATTTTATTGGCATAGTTTGGATCGGTCGCATAGCCTGCTTTTTGTAAACCATGCAGGAAATGTTCCACATTACCAACGTTATCTAGAGCATTCTGATAGCGGTCTCCCGATGACAGGAAGTTTATATAATCTTTAACGCTGTCTTTAATTGACTCGTAACTTCTAAATAGTGCTGATTTTTTCACTAACGAACCCTGCTCAAATTCTAGGGTATCTTTAGTTATTTTACTTCCCTGCCAACGGTTGTCTGCCTTGATATTAAAGAGATTATTAGAACTTTCACCTTGTTCTGATTTTATTATTTTCTGGCCCCAACCGGTTTCAAGTGCCGCTTGAGCGATAACAACTTCAAAAGGAATACCTAACTTATTCTCAACCGACTTGGCAGGCTCTATTAGAGCAGTAACAAAATCTTTAGGTTGTTTAAATTTTTCTTGGCTGGATGTAGTAACCGTTAAAGTAGAAGATTGACGGTTATTTGACGTCAAACCCATATTATTAATTAAATCAATATTTGTGGCATTAAAAGGAGGTGAGTTTTGAGAAAAGCTTTGTTCTTTGTACTGCTGTAAATCGTCAAACTTTGTTTGGTTGTTCAACGCATAACTTTTTGCAAATGACTTTCTACTTTCAAGGTCACCATCACTACGCAATACACTATTAGGAGTAAAGTTATCATCGCCGCCTAATTGACGAATGATAAGATCAGATAAACCCAATGAACCATTACTTGAAAGCTCCATTGCCATTTGTTGATCATGCATGTCTCGATAGAATTTTGTTGACTCAGAATTAAATGGGCTATCTGACTCTAGTACTTCCTGTGCCTTGCGCATGCTTTTTAATAGCATTTGCATAAAAATCGCTTCAAACTGTTGTGCAGCCTCTTTTAACGCCGCTTTCTTTTCTTCATCAGTACCCGATTTTGCATCTAAACGAATGGTATTTAAACCATTAAGTTCAAGAAAATTACGTGACTCTGCTAAGCGATTATCCATGGCTATATTGATTAATCATTAAATAATGATCAATTCACCTCTTAATGCACCCGCTTGATCCAAAGCTTCTAATATAGCCATTACATCACCAGGGCCAGCACCCACTTCGTTGATAGCGCGTACGAGAGTGTCTAAAGTGACACCAGGGTTAAAGATAAACATTCGTGAGTCTTCTTCACTTACGTTGACAGATGATTGTGTTGTTTCTACCGTATCCCCCTCGGCAAAGGCATTGGGCTGCGATACTGCTTGAATTTCATTAATGGTCACGGTTATGCCGCCATGGGTAATTGCCGCAGGTAATAAACGTACATTAGCGCCAATAACAATGGTACCTGTACGTGAATTAACAATAATTTTTGCCGCTGGAGATGAGGGTTCAAACTCAAGGTTTTCTAACACAGCCAAAAAACTAACTCTGTCAGCTATATCACGTGGTGCGGTCACTTGAACCGACGTTGAATCAATTGCTCTAGCAGAACCTTCAATAAAGTCGTTAATCGCATCCGATAAGCTTTGTGCGGTAGAGAAGTCTGAACGACGTAAATTAAAAGTAATATAATCGCCACTAGAAAAAGGTGATAGTACTTCACGTTCAACTATTGCACCATTAGCAATACGACCAACCGTAGGTGTATTCACTAAAACTTTTGAGCCATCTAAGCCCTCCGCCCCTAAACCACTAACGATCAAACTGCCTTGAGCAACCGCATAAGCGTTACCATCTAAGCCCATAAGAATAGTTTGAATTAAAGTCCCACCACGTAAACTTTTAGCACTACCCATTGAAGAAACAGTCACGTCTATAGTTTGACCGGGTTTGGCAAAAGCAGTTAACTCTGCATGCACAGCAACCGCTGCAACATTTTTGATTTTAGGCTTTAAGTTTGCAGGCATAGTAATACCAAAATTACTTAACATGGTTTTAAAGCTCTGCTCAGTAAAAGGGGATTGTTCACCTGTACCCGGTAAACCGACCACTAAACCATAACCAATGAGTTGGTTAGTGCGCACTCCGGCAACATCAGCCAAATCTTTGATACGCTGAGCATTAACGGATGAAGTTACTAACAAACTAGTTATCATTGTTAATAACAATATACTGATTTTAAGAACTTTTTTCATATCAATACCTATAAATGACTGTGTTGGGCTAAATTTTCACTTGGTCTAAAAGAAATAAAATATTACAGCGGCCACCATTTGCCATTAAAAATTTGGGTTAACCAACCTTGCTGATTTGCATCAGCAAAGGTGCCAGTGCCTGCGTATTGAATACGAGCATTGGCGACTTTCGTCGATAAAATGGTATTATTTGAATTAATATCTTTTGAACGAATAATGCCGGTTAAACGAATATATTCATCACCATTATTTAAAGTGATCCATTTTTCGCCGCGAATCATTAAATTTCCGTTAGGTAAAACTCGCAGCACATGAACGGAAATATTACCG
This sequence comes from Colwellia sp., assembly GCA_022969175.1. Classification (GTDB taxonomy): domain Bacteria; phylum Pseudomonadota; class Gammaproteobacteria; order Enterobacterales; family Alteromonadaceae; genus JALJPB01. Next base: position 18,716 of record JALJPB010000071.1, read on the forward strand.
TTTAAACTGTTGCCCTGATTCGATTTTGAGTCACCTTTAAAGTCATTCTCTTGTGAAACACCAAACTGAATTGAATCACCATTGATTGTTACTGGCGCTCCACCTAAACCCGAAATAGCGCCCATTGATGCGGTATTTTCTTTCTTAATTTCTGTTTTAGCATTTTTATTGGCTTGAGTGTTTTCACTTAAAATAACCGAAATAATATCGCCAACACGATGTGCCTTTGAATCTGAGTAAATGTTATTAACATAATTAGCCTTGAACAAGGAGCCTGTAGGAATTAAAGATTCCTCCTCCATCTCAGGCAAGATTGGTGCGAAATCTGGATCATTAGGTAATACCTTAGACTCCTCAATCGCTGCACAACCACTGGTTAAAGTGAGTATTAGGAGTAAAAACAATAATTGTTTCATCGTGTTCTCCTTACATTAAAGTTGTTGATTAATATAGCTGAGCATTTGATCCACTGCTGAAATCACTTTTGAATTCATTTCATAAATTCGCTGGCTTTCAATCAAGTTGACTAACTCTTCTGTCGTATTAACATTAGATGTTTCTAACGCTCCTTGAACTATCATGCCGTAACCTTCAAGACCAGGTATACCTTCTTGGGGATCGCCACTAACTGCCGTTTGTATATACAGGTTTTGTCCGACAGGTTGTAATCCCGTAGGGTTGATAAAATTAACCAAATTAATTTGACCAATAACGGCATTTTCAGCTTCACCTTGCAAACGAACTGAGACCTCGCCGTCTTGAGAAATGATAATTTGCATGGCATCTTGAGGAACAGTAATTTGCGGTTCTAGAGGATAACCAGCTCCTGGTGTCACTAAGTTACCTTCATCATCCATGGTAAATTGACCATTTCTGCTGTACGCAGAGCTGCCGTCAGGTAAGGTGATTTCAAAAAAACCTTCACCCTGAATCATTAAATCTAGAGAATTGTCTGTTGTTAACATATCCCCTTGAGTATGAATTTTTTGTGTCGCGACAACTTTTGTACCCGCACCTAACATCAAACCAGATGGCATTTCTGTGTCTTGTGCTGAACGGCCACCAGGTTGGTTAATGGTTTGGTAAAGCAAGTCTTCAAATACTGCCCGACTCTTTTTAAAACCTATGGTACTCGCATTCGCTAAGTTATTTGAAATAACCGCTATGTCTTTATTTTGAGCATCTAAACCTGTTTTACTAATCCATAAAGCAGCATTCATAAATCACCTCAATATTAAATTTACTTATTTTATTCATTAAAAAATTTTAATTAAAAACTATTCATTACACAAACTAGAAAGCACGTAGTAATGAAGCAGCACTCTTATCAATCTCTTCCGCTGTCGCCATTAACTTTAATTGCATTTCGAATTGACGTTGCAAAGCAATCATGTCTGTCATTTCAGATATCGCGCTAACGTTACTCGACTCCAGTGTGCCATTTTGCATTCTTACATTAATATCAGCGATAGCATCGACACCGTTTTTACGTCTAAATAAGCCATCATTACCCTTTTCCATTAAACGTACATCGGGATTGACCAGTTTTATTCGGGCAACTTCTTCTTGCTCAGTTACTGGCGCGCCTTCTGGTTGAACCATAATGGTTCCATCCCTCGCTATTTCGATGTTTTGTACCGGTAAAGGAAGAAATATTGGCCCAGCATCGCCAATGATTAATTCGCCTTCATTAGTTTCTAAAGCGCCATCTGCGCTTAATCTTAAATGACCACTACGTGTATAAGCTTCACTACCGTCAGCTGCTTGTACGGCAAACCAACCTTCACCAGAAATAGCCACATCTAAATCTCGGCCTGTGGTTAATAAAGCGCCACTGTCAAAGTTTTGGCCCGAACGCTCGATCATTGAAAAAACCCGCGTTGGCATACCTTCACCAAATGCTTGCATTGCCCGAGCTTGTGCAAGATCCGCTTTGAAGCCAGTAGTTTTGGCATTTGCTAAATTATTGGCGGTTACTGATAAGGCATGCATGTTTTGTTTAGCACCGCTCATCGCGATATAAAGCATCTTATCCATGGGTGTTTCCAAATAGTAAAATCGTTATTTAAATATTTGCAATAACAATGCCAGAAAGGAAAATAGACTGTGGATAGCAACAAATTGAGAAAGTAATAAAGATTGGAGTTTAAAATATAAAAAACGCTGAACAAAGGTTCAGCGTTTTAATGGGCATATTAAAGCTGTTTAATAAAGTAGTAATATAAAAACTATTACCTAATTTGTAATATCGTATTGTTTAGTTGATTGTCTACTTCAAGCGCCCTTGAATTAGCTTGGAAATTTCGCTGTGCTGAAATTAAATCAATCAACTCAGTGGTTAAATTAACATTGGCTTGTTCTAAGGCAGACGAATTAATGGTACCAAACGTACCTGTTCCCCCTTCACCGGCCAAACCTTCACCAGAAAGAATACTTTCTTTCCATGAGGTACTACCCACTTGCGTTAAGCCCTGTTCGTTAGAAAAATTGACCAAAGCAATTCTTGCAAGGGGCTGTGAAGTACCATTACTATAAGTAGCTCGTACTAAGCCATCGGTGCCAATATCTATACCTGTTAAACGACCAACCGCTAAACCATCTTGGTTCAATGCGGTAACTTCAAAGTTAGAGGCAAATTGCGTAGGCTCATTAGGATTAGGTCCATTGGGATCTAAATTAAAATCAATTTGTACTGTCTGTGCAGTATCCGCTCCATTAGGTAAATGATTGCTAAAATCTCGAGTAATTAAGCCTCCACTGGCTAGATTTGGCTCTTGTGATATAAAGTCACCTGAAGCGTTAAATACCAATCGCCCACCAATGACACCACCGGGAGATAATGGACCCGATGTCATACCACCTACACGATTGGTAGCAGCAGCATCACCATTTGGGTCTTGCAAGTCAATAACAACACCATCAACAGCAGCAAATACAATCCATTCATTTGGTGCGTTTACCGGTGCTGAAGGATCATCTTTAATGAAAAAGTAAGTCATAATATGGCTATCACCTAGCGAATCAAATATAGTCACTGAGGTTGAATTATTAAAGGTTAGTGGATCATCTGGATCAAAGTTACCCGGTGCATTTGAAATATAAGCATCCCCAGCCGGTAAGTTCATTCTAATATCTACTTCACTTGTTTTAGTTGGTGCACCTGAAGAAGTGGGTATTCGTATAGGTTCTGCGGTACTTAAGCTCACCGATGCCGATGAGCCATCAGAGTTGACTGGAAAACCTAATAAATGACCACCTTGTGAGTTAACAACAAAGTTATCACTATTAAGCTTAAATTGCCCTGCGCGGGTGTAAGAGGTCTCTAAACTGCCGAGCTCTGGCACTGTGGCAAAAAATCCGTTACCGGTAATCGCTAAATCAAGGGCGTTATTGGTAAATTGAATACTGCCTTG
>JALJPB010000072.1 GCA_022969175.1 Colwellia sp.
GTAACAAAGCTATAACCTTTATCTTTTAACTGTTGAACAATTAAAGGAACAGCGGCCAGTGAATTAACTCTTGATTTAAACATAACATGTAAAAGAATAATTGACCCCGGCTTAGTATTTTGGACAACGTATTCGGATATATCACTTGCACTAGCACTAGCATTTTTATCTAAATAAGTTTCAGGCTCCACATCCCAAGTAACGGTGGTTATATTTTTATTATTTAGATAATAAGGCAGCGAAAACAACTTTTTACCATATGGTGGTCTAAAATGTATTTCATCTCTATAACCTGCCTGTGTAATTAGCTCATTAGTTTTTTCTAGCTCCTCTGCAACAAAGCTATAACTTTTCAAAACCATACGTTGATGGCTATATGAATGGTTTCCAATTTCATGACCTTTAACAATGATATTTTTAGTTTCTTGAATGTTTTGCTCAATAGACTTACCGACTAGGTAAAATGTCGCTTTAATTTCTGCCTCGTCCAGGACTTTGAGAATTTCTTTTGTTTTATGTTTAGTCGGACCATCATCAAAAGTTAATGCTACTACTTTTTCAGTTGTTTCTACTCGATCTATAAGGTTACCTACAAATTGAAACTTTTCATTATTGCTCACCTGCCATAGAGCAATAAATATGATCAGCACTAAAGCAGAAAGTTTGATTATTTTATTCATGCAGGCTCCATTTATCAACGCCTAGTTAAGCGGCGAATAATAGTTGGCTAAAAGGTGAACTAAAGTGGAACCCAAGCCAACTGTGATGAGTCCGTTCTTTAACGACTTGTTATACGTAAAGCATTGATATAACACTATAAAAAATCAAGGAGCAATAGTGAACCTATAATTACCGCACCCAATAATAGGTATTTACCAAAAGTAGAGTTATCTTGGAGAGTTTCTTGGTGCTGCGCTTTGAGTTGCGCCAATTGAGAGGTACTAAGCTCAGAGCAATGGTCACATTTATCTAATGATTCAGGATAATATAATTTACACCTGTCGCAGCGTTTTTGTTTCGGCTGCTTAGCTCTCGAAGCAAAGCTCATACCTACTGACATGACAACTCCCTTTTACACATTCGCCGTTTTAAGCGGTAAATTACAGTTGGCTAAAATAAGTGAGGCACGAACAAAAAGCCAACTGTAATTTGTTCGGTTTGAAAACCCTTATATGTTACTTCACTGTGCTGTTGTTACTAACGATTTGGGAAAGTAAATCAATTCGTTTATTAGTTCTTCTATTCTCTCTAATAATGTTAGCTTGAAGGCCAACTAAAACTATAATAAACATAGAAAAAACAGGTTGCAAACTTGAATCAGGCGAAAAGCGTTCCACTGAAAATAGTAATATCCCAAACATTAAAACAATAGAGATAGTATCTTTGATACCAAAAGAGTTTGGTTTTAATTGTTCAAATTCTTGTATTAGCACTTATGCTTCCATCAGTTTATTTTCAGACTCCATATAGATATACACCTTAAGTTTTGTAACATATATCGCCCTAATAATGACTTATAAGAAGCAAAGTTAAACAAGCAAATACAACAACTTAACTAGAAACATAACGAACAACACACTTTATTTGTAGCACATGTGTAGCATTTTGTTTTGCAAGTTTATTGCATAAATAATATCACTAAAATGTCGCTAAAGACTACATTGCGGACATTAACTGATTGAGGTTAAAAGTTGATTCGGATTATATTTTTCATTTATAACGCCAAGCTAAGCGGCGCATCTTCCTGAGTACCTTGTTAATTAGCTTGTTGCTCGAATGGGCCAAACTTAATTATATCGCCAATAGCCGAACCAATAGAGGGTGCTGTAACCCCTTTTCTTAAATCTATTGTCATGATGAATTGCTCACCAACTGACTTTTTTTCTATATGAGAGATCAGCTTCAGTAACTTTTCATGGAAGTCTTTAATTGAATTTGGCTTATCTGGTATATCAACACTGCTATGTTCAATTGTTAGCAAATTAACACAAGGCATATTGACACCATGAACTTTCTCAATTTGAATTCTTTGTTTCGCTTGCTTGCAGTGATAGAGAAATTGATGATTCTTCAAACTAACAAGCAACTCAACTAACTCAATTGGTAGCGAAGTTGCAAACTTATTCAAGTAGTCATTAATTTGGTCTGTGAATTTACCATTTTCTTGCTCGATAAAATCGCCCCATGTCATAACTCCTTTTCCATATATTGTCTCGTTTGAAAAAAAATCCTGCCGAGAGATTTGATCATAATACTCTTGCGAGAACTCTTGTTGAGGGATGACCTTTACGAAGTCCCCTGCTACCTTAATCGTTGTCACTTTGTAAGTTTCAGCTAGCACCTTAAGATAGCTAGAAATTGTGGGTCTTAATATGGTCAATAGCTTTGCTAAATTTTTATTTTCAACTTCTTTCTCATACTCTTTTTGGGCTAAATCCTTTCTTTCACTTAGCTTGTGCGATAGAGCATTCAAGAATAAACCGATCGTAACTACTCCTAAGATAACTTGCGCTATAACTGCAAGAAGAAGTGGGGTAGCATCCAGCTTTGGAGTTAAATCTCCAAAGCCTAATGTTGTAACTGTTACTACACTAAAATATAGGGATTGCACATAATTAATGGAATCACTTTTGAAGTCATGATCAAAAAACAAAGCATAAATAAGGCTAAAAACTATAACGTTTGCCAAGTAAATTAGTCCATAAGCAAATGGTGAAAATGAGGTTATATCCAACAACTCTTTAAAATTTCTATTTGAACTCAAATTAACCTCTGGATTCTACTTTGACAGTTAACGCCGTAATAAACGGCTAATTGGTAGCAATGTTTACTGATAATAATTAATCAGTAAATGATAAATTCCTCATCAGAATCTTCTGTAGTTTTAGTGATGGTTGTCGCACATGATATAAACTCTTCGTCAGAATCTTCTATAGTTCTAGTGATAGTTGTCGCACATGATATAAACTCTTCGTCAGAATCTTCTATTACAAAGGTGTTTTTCGTTCCGCAAGAGATCATTGCATTATCATCATCTTCAGTAACTTTTGTTATTAAAGTCGAAGAACTGGTAAATAAGAAAGAGTCATCACTGTCTTCGTTATTATTTGTTTGAAGAGTAGATAGAAGTAACTGCTCAGTTTGCTTTAAGTTACTTGTTTTTTTACTATAGTTCATTATATATGGTTTCATATAAGTCCTTAAAAATGTATTACGGTTAACCCATTACAAAAATTTGTTTCATTTGTTTCAATAAATATCAAGTCTATTTTTTCCACACTAATAACTGAAAATAAAGTATTTAAATCATCAACTTTTTTACTTTGAGTACAATGAACAATATAGATACTTCCAGCGTGATTTTTTAGTTTAGATACAAATAATGAAAACTCTGACAAGTCAAATTCCCCACTGTTGTTATAGATAGAAAATGACTTTTCATTGTTTAAGTTTGGTGGCGTGACTTTCTTAATACTGTCAAAAATGAAGTAGGCAGAGGTTAAAATCATCATAAGAAGGAAAGTCATTTGCAAATACTTCTCAGCACATTTAACAAGTGAAACTTTCTTATCTGCACTATACCTGACATTGACTAGGTCATATATATAGGTAATAGCTAAATCTTTATTGCACTTATCCCATTTGTAATCTCCAGAAGAAGACATATTAATACTACTAACACTAATTGCTGAGCTAATAACATGATATAAAGAAAAGCAGTAGTAGTAATAAATTATAAAAATAGTAATCGTAGTTAAAAAATCAAACAATTCGAAATATAATTTAGACAGTGCTATTCCAGCTCCTACTAGAAAAAGTAAAAAAGTCCTATAACTAGTAAGTTTACTCATTGAGTATGAAATTCTCGTATATTCTTGGGATAGTTTTTCTTTAAAAAAATCCGATAAACACTTAGCTTTAATTTCATCATTTAGTTGTGTGGAGAGCTTACTCTTTACACCACTAACCTTATTTTCGAAGTTATTCGGTTTAAGCTCTTCGTATTTCAAAGTGTAAAACCAATGAAATCGGTTACCTAAACTAAATGTAAATATATAGAATTGTTTATCTCCAAAATTTAAGTAAAAGAGAGAATAACGATATGACTTAAAGTGACTTCTCAAGCCTATTTCAAACTCGATAGTGTCAAAATTAGAATCATTCGATACGTGCAATAAAAAGAACCTATTGAACACAAAAATAATAAAATCAAAAATAAACATTAGATTAGAGTCCTTTAAGGTTGTTCATTATCTTTTTAGAGATATCTATATTTAACTCTATTTCTAGCCACGCCCATTGCCCATTAACATTAACTTCCAAAAAGTACCAAACATCATCTTTTATCAAGAAATCAAAACAGCCAAACTTAATATCAAGAGCATCCATTAGCATAAAGCATTTTTTACGAATCGAGTTTGGAATCTCCATTAATTCATACAATGGATTGTTATTTTCTGTTCTCCAATCAACTTTATCTTCGGATATTATTTTTACAGGAAAGCAATGGCCGTCAATTATTGTCAATCTACATTCATAGTCTTTATCTATGTATGATTGAAAATATGAAGGGCAGTATTTTAATTCATCAAGAGACACACCTTCGTCAACTAAGTTGGTTTGAACGTACTCAAAGCCTTTATTCTTCTTTATTTTCCCTAAGGAAATAGGCTTAACTATTTTTTCAGAAGGTAGTAACTCTTGAACAACTGATTTGCAGTTTGTAATACTGTGATTGGGTATTTTGAAGCCAATTTTTTTTGCGACTTTTGATTGGACAATTTTATTTGATGCGTACCTCAATATGCTCGGTTTTGTTAAACAATTACCTTCAAATGAATCAGCAATTCCATCGACCAGAGTGAACACTTCTTTGTAGATGAATCCAAAATATTCAGGTGAAATGATTTTATCAAGGTTTTCTAAGCTCGGTTTTCGATAGTAGATAGAAATACAGTTATGGTTATTTACTAGGTCAATCCCATTAGAAATTGTAAAATCCCCGAAACTTGTAGATACGCTATAATCTGAAAATTTATCCGTATTGAATCTAAAAAAATTTTCACTTGGATATTTTTCAAGAATGTAATCTACTGTTCTATCATAAGAACTTGTAATTATTAGAATGTGTTTCAAAGCTATTCCTTTTGCTAGTAAAACCTATATATAAATATTAAGGTAGATTCAACCTTATTTTGCTGAAGTTTCTATTATTAAACAAGAGCAGTGTCAGGTTAAATACAATTAAGTTAATTTAGTACAGTTATTTACAGAACTCCAAGTTAGAACAAACTTCGTTTGCTCCTTCTAACCGCCAACTGAAAAAACGAGTGGTAATCATCTTCCCTTCATAGAGCAAGCCTTTGATGGTTTGAATAAAGTTTCCGTCATAAGCCCCAAGCTTACATTCACCCGTTTCAGTGTTCACCGCGTTATCGTAAGCAAGTCTTAGCGGTTGGTCTTTACGTTTAGCAAATACACCGCCCATCGCATTTACATAATCATGCCAACGGCTTGCATCTGCTGCTTCTCTGGCTTTCTCGATAATGGAATCAACGCCCAACTTTTGTTTTAATCGTCTTAATTCGCGCCAAACAGACACACTAGCACCACCAATTTGTTGAAACTGGCGAATACACCAACAAGACGACCAAGCATCAACACGTTGCGCTGCAGTGATAGGGTCTTCACCGTAAACACCTACATCTAATCCTTCACCGTCGATATTCTTTGAAACGTACTTAGCGATGTAACCTGTTGCGCTGCCTTTTTTGGGGTCAATGAGTTTAAAGTCACAACGGTTTTGGGCTGCGCCTTTTTCATCACCATCTTCTTCAAGCGAGTAATGGCTAATCACTCGCTTAATGTCATCAATATGGTGTTTCTCTGCAAACAATAAAATATGCCAATGGGGTGTACCGTCATGTTGTGGCTCTGCCACGCGGAAACCATAAGGTTTTATATCGTTTCTGTTCCACTCTGCTCGTACTCTTGACCAAACATTACAAAGATATTGATTCGCTTGATAAGGAGTAAAACCTTGGTACTTGGGATTAGGTTGTCCTGACTTTGAAAACACAGCATGGTATTTAGACGGACAGGTAATGGTAATAAAAATTCCTTCATGACCATGCTCTTTTGATAACTCTTCACAACCACGCATTCGCACCATTAATTCAGCTTTTCTTACTGCTGGATTCGATACGTTTAAATCAGAGAGTTCTTTTAGTGAGAATTGCTGACCAATATCATTAATCACAGTCATTGAACTAAGCATCCGCTCGTTTCTTAGCTTTTGTTGTTTACGCTTTTTAACGGTTAAGTCACTGGCGTAAATTTGCTTGTATTTATTCACAAGGTTTAATTCAATGGCGGCTTGTTCATACGCTTGGTTGAAGAGTTTACGTAAGCGCCTCATCCACCAATGTTTATCTATCATTCGTTTGATTGCGCCTAACTCAGTTACACCTTTTTCAGTAATCGCTATCGGCTTAATACGATAGGTTACGGCATAGTCCGTTAGAATTTGGTAAATTTCATGACTGTTTGATTGGCAAATCAGTGCTAAAGGCTCAAGCTTATTATTCTTCAGTGAATCCGCTTTGGAATCCTTTAATGAGCCTATGTTACCGTTAGCGTTATGATGCAGTGCCATACGTCTGCACCTATCTGCACAATTAGTGGCAATATCTCTGACTTCTTCATCATCAACGGTTAATGAATACCTCAGTTGCTCAGGTAACAAACTCACCACTTTGTTAGTGGCATTGAGAATATATAAATTACGCTCTCGTCTCACTTTAAGCTTAAAAGCGTTATTCAATATTATGCGCTTTATTGGGTCGGGTACTTTATTGGCTTGTTCAAAGATAAAAGCAACATCGTCCCTATCAGCTTGGCATTCATGACGTGGCTCTGTAAGAAATGGGTAATCCCTAAAAACAGGTAGAGACTTGTTTATCGCTAGTTCAATTTCATTATTTTGATTAATCATTATTATGCGCCTCAAAGTGTTGCTTTCCTGCGTCACTTATTCGGATGCGCCAATAACTAATACCATACGCGTTGGTTAATTCTTTTTCTAAAAAGCCTCTAACAAACAAGGCTTGTATTTGGTTCTTTTTAATTATTTGCCCTACTGACTCAGAAGGAAAAAACCTGCCTAGTTGATTGCAAATATCAATACATAAATCGATGTGGTGTCCTTGAGAAAACCATCTCAAGCTAAACATGAGGTTTGAAGGTAAGGTCGTCATATTAAGCCCTCACTTCCATTAAGTGAGATTGCTTGTAAAAGCTGTCTAACCAATTATCTAAATCTTCGATAAGGTATCTAACCGAACGACCGATTTTAATAAACTTAGGTGCTTTTGTTCTATTGTCTCTATTTCCCTCCATTCTTGATTGACGAAGAAAAGAACGACTCATACCTATATATTCAGCCGTTTCAATTTCAGTTAACGCACGTTTCACAACGGTCATAATGTTTTCCTATTTTAAGAAGCGTATATTTTGTTGTTGTAGCTTCACAGCTATCACAACGCTGATATAGATATAGCAAACCGTTTCGGTTATGGTCAATCGTTATTTGAAGTTGGTTTGATGTTATTTGATGTTGACTTGAAGTTGGTTTCAAATAGAAAAGGCTAGTGAATTGCTCTAGGCATCACATGTTTAAAGGTTAACTTCAAAATCAGCTAACCTCTAAATTATCATTTCAGTAAAACTATAAAAAACACCCAATTGAATACACCCCACGTCTTTAAAGGGTAAGTTCAAAATGCGTTCAAATTACACGTTAGAACACATCAAAAACAAATGGCTCTACACTCCACGTTTTTAAAGGTTATTTTGAAGTTACTTGATATATAAACAAGTATTATTGAAAAACTAGTAGACAAGCTTATAGGCTCATTCGATTCAATTGGCAGGTGATTTACGGTTAAAACCAAGTAAAATGCGGTTCCCAACGGTAAAAGGCAATAAATTAACCATCTATTTTAACCTAATAGGTTTATTACTCTTTAAGTGATAACAAATTTACTGTCAAGACCAAGTAAAACGTGGTTCCTAGCCGTAAACAGCAATAGCTTTAACCGTAAATTTTAACCTAATAGGTCGACTACTCTTTTAAGTTGCACAAGCTTTAGGGTTAAGACCAAGTAAACCGTGGTTCCTAGCCGTAAACAGCAATAGCTTTAACCGTAAATTTTAACCTAATAGGTCTATTACTCTTTAAGTTGTAAAAAGTTTATGGTTAAAACCAAGTAAACCGCGGTTCCTAGTCGTAAATAGCAATAGCTTTAACCGTCATTTTTAACCTAATAGGTCTATTACTCTTTTATCATAGGCTAATGAATGGTGCTCTAGTGCCAGTAGCAGATCCTCAATCATGAATAAAGATCACTTTGTACAAGGCGGAACCTACAACATCGTTAAAACTAACGTTCGCTTAAAGCTCATTCTTGTCGGTAGTAAGTCATCTTGGAACGCTAACATTAGGCTTTATGCTTTGGATTAGATTTTACTCTGTAACTTAACATTAAGCGGCTGAAAATAGATTGTAAGTCTGTTGAAGCTTGGTTAAAAGAATCGGGTAATAAGGAGGTTAAATATAAACCTGGTAAATAGCTAAGCAATATTTTTATCATGTACTCATACTTATTAATGAAGCTAGAATTAAAATAAGGTGATTTATATGAGTTCTGTAATGCCAACTGTAGAGTTTATGATATGTGTAAATAATGAAAAGTTAAGACAAATATTCTGTACTTATGAAGAGGCTAAACGTGTAGCGCTAGACTATGCTAACAATGATAATAAAGTTTGGATAGAAACCGTAAATGGTGAATTTAAAAAGTGGGAATTGAACTGATTTAAATAGAGTGATTAGGCTAACTAATGCCACAAAGAAGACATTAGCTATTTATATGAATGGTATATTTGGATTAGATTTTGTATCGATAACGCCTCACTAAGAGGAAAATTAGTTGGTTAAAATAAGCGACGCAGGAGTAAAACCAACTGTTATTTGTCCTCCTTAAGTGGCTTAGCTTTGACATAAGCATTTAACAGAGAAGGATCTTTTGATATCGCATTCAAAGGTGCTGAAATACCAAATGAAAATAAAACCACTATAAACAAAACACCACAGTTAATAATACTAACCCAATCTGAAACAGAACTATCTAGGGTTAACCAAAATACTAATCCAGTACAACACATGAAAATAAAAAGAGAAACCAATATAAGCAAAGATACTTTACTTAACTCAATTTTACCTTCGGTGGCTGTTGATGCTTTTAAAACATTAAAAATAGTCATACCAGCTAATATCATTGCTATAACAGGTAATTCGGGACTTTTAAGTAAGTTTATAAAAGTTCCATTTATCACATGTGCAATGGAATATAAGAACAAAGGAAAAAAAACAAACGCCATCTCAATGCCTGTTTCTCGGTATGCATTTTCCTTAAATTGATCAGCATTTTTAAATTTGCCAAAAAGGGCGCCAAATAATAATCCCATTATTCCTGTCAATATCAGAAATGCATATGTTAATGGATTAGTAAGAAATTCTTGCATAGTACTCCTTGAAAGCTAACGCCCAAATAACAGGCTAAGTAATGGTTGGCTAAAATTGTGTAACGAAGCGAAACGTAGCCAACTTACGTGACCTTGTTTATTTTCTTGTTAGGCTCTTTCTTAGCCGCATTAACAGTAGAGGCTTCTATTTCTTTAATTTTAGAGTCTGAGTAAACCGAATAACCTACCCCAACAATACCTATAAGTACACTAACTACAGCTAAGATATTTTGCTTTTTCTTGTGAGCAACACTCTTATCACTGAACTCCTTTAGGTGACCAACTAAAGGAGACAATATTTTATGCCCATCCTTAATTTCATCTTTGATTTTATTTAGAGGTACTCTTAGTTCATTTGGGATGCCAGTGAATGGTTCATCCTGATCTTGTTTCTCTTTAAAAGAAAACAACAGTTCAACTGTTATAGGATAATCCTTTTCAGTAAGAGCTTTTTCAATCATTGTGTTTAAAACCTTTACGATGTCACTTTGCTCTAAATGCCGCCTTTCGGCAAAAACCTTAAATTGTTCCCAATTAATGGTTTCAACAGTTGAGGATTTCTCAAAAGCTTCTTTTAGGCTCTTTCTACTTTGATATGATATGACCGCATCTGCAATAACGTTAGTTGCCCAAACGATATAACAAACAACTAATATTAGACCAAAAACTAAAATTCCATCTATATATGTAATATTTTCCACCTCTCCTCCGATAAGAGCCAGTGTTACCCACAATTAGTGGACACCTTCTATAGTTAGATTATGTCTAACATTGAGGTGATACATGACTAAGAAACAAACCCAAGCTTATACTGAAGAGTTTCGCAAAGAAGCTGTTCGTCGAGCAGAACAAAAAGGTAATACCGCGGCCTCTGTTGGTAGAGAACTTGGTATTAGCGCTCAACAAATCTATAACTGGCGTCGCCAGTTTAATCGTCTTTCTGATAAACAATTTAACTCACTTCATGGTGTCGATTATTCTAAAAAAGAGACGGAAGAAGTACGTCAGTTAAAGCGTAAGCTTCATGATTTAGAAGAAGAAAATGAATTTCTAAAAAAGGCTACTGCGTACTTTGCGAAGCACCAAGAGTAAAGTACGCGCTGATTAATGAGTTCAAGCAACGCTTTACTATTGTGTTGATGTGTCGTGCTTTGAAAGTTTCACGTTCAGGCTTTTATCGCTGGTTAAGTTGTCCCGATAGCCGATGGAAGTTAAAACGACAAAACATGAAGGTGAGTGTCCTTGATGTGTATGCTAGTTTCAAAGCGCGTTATGGCGCGCCACGAATAGCAAAAGAGCTAACGGCCTTAGGTATTAATTGCTCAAAAAACTATGTCGCTAATATCATGCATAGTGAAGGAATACGGGCTCGCAACGGGAAAGCGTTTAAGTACAGTCGTCATAGTCCAGCGATGATTAACGTCGCGAGGAATGTATTAAAACGTGAGTTTGCAGTGGATAAGCCCAATCAAAAGTGGGTAACGGATATCACATATATTTGGGTAAAAGATAAATGGCTGTATTTGGCCACTGTTATGGACTTATTCTCACGAAGCATTATTGGTTGGTCGTTAGATTTAACTATGACCGAGCAACTCAATACGGATGCATTACAGATGGCCTTTGTTCGTCGTGATATTGCCCCTGGCTTAATTATTCACTCAGATAGAGGAGTGCAATATCGGGCAGTGAAGTACCAAGACTTAATTCGCAGTAAAGGTGGAGTGGTGAGTATGAGTCGGCGTGGTAACTGTTGGGACAATGCGGTGATGGAATCTTTCTATAGTCGCTTGAAAGTAGAGCTGATTTACGCAGAACAATACCGCTCGATTGCTGAAGCAAGATCGGGTATATTTGAATACATTGAGGTTTTTTATAACCGCTTACGTAGGCATTCAGCATTGGGCTATATCAGTCCGGCTGAATATGAGCGCATTGGCGCATAACCCGTGTCTACTTTTTATGGGTAACACCAATGTTTTCGAGGAAATCTTGTGGTACCCGAATTAATGTATTCTTTAATAATAAACGCAGTTGTAATTATCATTTCGATTGCCCTTATAATTCGAGGGAAATCATTAAGAGATAATAAAAGTTCAAGTGGTCTTTCCGCTTCTAGTAACGAAACTTCAACAGGAACAGCTCTAATTGTATGTGGGTTGTTATTGTTTCTAACTCAGATTGTAAAAATTGTCGAAATGTTTGTGTGACAATATATATAACAAGAACATTAAACGTAAAAATTACAGTTGGCTGTTTTTTGGTTTCACATTATAACTAACAATTTTAGTCCGCTTAATGCGGCGTTAAATTGATCAAGGAAGATTGCATGAAATATCTATTTATTTTATATCTATTACTATCAGTAAGTTCATGTGCTGTTGACAAGCAGCTCTACTTTAAATCTTACGAACAGAACAACTCTAAGGTAATTATTAAAGAAATAGAAAGAGGTACTAATTATACTCTTTTAGAAGTAGATATTATTGGTGGTAGCGCAGTAGGAGGTTCTTTAGTTATTGTTGCTGCAGCTGTGGAAATTGGAACTGATTTACAAAAGACTCATTTCACTTTAATCAATGAATACAGAGAAGGAAAACTCACTTATTATAAAGTTTTTTTTACTTCTGATGTTAACGATGATCCATCAAAGGTATTTCCAAATGAAATGAGTCAAAAGAAAATAAAACAACATAGAAAAAATGGATACTTGTCTATAGAAACTTTCAGCTATATATTTAAAGTTGCAAAATCAAACTAACACAAGCGTTTTAATCAGGACAAAATACAGTTGGCTTTTGCTCCTTCGTCGCTAATTTTAGCCAACTATTTTATTGCCTATTAAACGGGCGTTGGTATGCGTTTCAGATGGAGGAGTTAAAATGAAGTATATTATGCTAAATTCTATTGCAATATTAGGAGGACTCGTTTTAGGTAGCGTTGTAAATATGGGGCTAATATCATTAGGTGCTGAGTTAATTCCTCCACCTGCTGGGGTGGATGTGTCATCAATGGAGGCATTGGAGAAAGCTATGCCTTTATTCATGCCAAAACACTTTGTTTTTCCGTTTCTTGCACACTCTTTAGGAACATTGGCAGGTGCTGTTTTTGCTGCAAAGGTTGCTGCGACTCATAAATTAATAATTGCATTTGTCATTGGGCTAGCATTTCTTACCGGCGGTATTGCGATGGTTTTTAGTCTTCCGTCGCCAATTTGGTTTAATTCATTGGACTTAATTGTTGCATACTTACCCATGGCGTATCTTGGTTATAAATTTGTAAATAGAAATGATGCTCATTAGCCAAAATACACATATCAAGGGTTTTGAAGTCTGACAACTTACTGTTGGCTTTTGCTCCTTCGTCGCTTATTCTAGCCAGCTATATTATTGCCAGTTAACAGATCTTTAACTGGCTTCGTATTTACCACGATTTTAGTTAAGGAATAATAAACAATGGATAGCATCAAGTGGTATAAAAGCTCTGAGATGATAGTTGCTTTATCTGCTCTTCTTATTGGGGTAGTCACCGCTTTCACTTCAATATATTCAGCATATGTTGACCGTGAGTATGCAAGAGCATCTGTTTGGCCAAGGTTAGAGATATTTAGAAGTTTTAATGGTAGTTCATTTAGTTACGGTGTAAGTAATAATGGCACTGGTCCTGCGTTGATAAAATATGCAAAAGTTCAAGAGGGTTCGAAATATATAAAAACGTGGAAGGAAATAAAGGCATTTCAGAATATTAGGCAGTCACACATTAGTAATCGTACGTTATCCCCTCAAAATACTATTACCCCAGTCTCATATAAAGGAGAGGATGCAGAGGCGTTTTTACAAGCAGATAATTTAATAAGTATAGAGCTTTGTTATTGCTCTATCTACGAAGAGTGTTGGGTCATTGATAAAAGTAATCATCCAGAAGCAGTTGAATCCTGTGTTATCGACAATAACCAAATGTTTTTACAATAAACAGCCAGTTAATAAGAAATCAAACGGAACACAAACAGTTGGCTGTTTTCACTCCGTTCAACATTTTAGCCAACAATTTTTGCCCGCTTAAGTTAAGCGTTATACCTCAAGGAGAGTTCATTTGTCATCTGGAAGTTTATTAGCACTTTTTGGAGCTATGTTAATCGTAGCTCTTGTGCCTGGTCCTGCTGTTTTTGCTGTAATTGCACGTACGTTTTCATCGGGGTTTAGCCGAGGGTTAATGATGATCATAGGCATAACATTGGGTGATTTTATATTTATACTGCTTGCGTTGTTTGGCTTGTCTATAATTTCTGAAATTATGGGGACGACGTTTCTTATAATTAAATACGCCAGTGCTGCATACCTTATTTGGCTAGGTATTAGTTTAATAAAAACTAAAGCAAGCGCTGAAGATCTTGAAGCATCAAATGAGTCTTCTATACTTGCAAACCTAATTACAGGATTAATGATTAATTTAGGTAATCCAAAAGCAATTGTCTTTTATATTGGTTTATTTCCTGCGTTTATAGATGTTAACCAAGTAGTTACAGTCGATGTACTGGCAATCATGGGAATTGCGACAATCGCTTTTGGTAGTGTTAATATTTGCTACGCACTATTAGCTTTAAGGGCTAAGAAAATGCTAAACAATCCTAAGGCATCATCGCTAATTAATAAAACAGCAGGCACTATTATGATTTCTACTGGGGCGTTAGTCGCAATTAAGGCATAGGCAAGTACTTCAAACGGAAAAATACAGTTAGTTGTTTCACTCCGTCCACATTATAACCAACTATTTTATTCCGCTTAAGTTAAGCGTTATACATACAAGAAGGGGTAGTAGATGAATTTAAAACTTAAGTTAATATTCTCAGCAGTGATTCTTATTTTGGCAAATGGGTGTAGCTCTTATAGTGTAGAAGATTATGGAGATACTGATGTCAGTAAAAAAGAATCTTTATGTATAAACATGGAGCCAGCACATGAGATGAAGTGCAAAGAAAGGGAAAATAGCCTACAAATCGGATTAGGTGCTGACAAAAATTGTAATCATCCATATGAGTATGAAAAAAACAGATGTAAAAGTGAACAAGCAAAGCTAAAAAAGGCGCTTGATGAATCGCTTAAAAAGCACACGGACCAATAGTACGTAAAACAAGCTAATTAATAAGAAACAAATACAGCTGGCTGTTTTCACTCCGTTCAACATTTTAGCCAACTAATTTTAGCCTGTTAACAGGGCGTTAGAGCTCAATGAATATAAAGCACAAAATGGGTGTAGTATGATAAAAATTATAAGTAAATTTATAATGTCAGGATTAATTTTTCTCAGCTTAGTTGCTAACTCTGAGGAAGTAATTAAAAACTATGGGGATTTTGGTATTCCTTATGATCTGATAACTGAGAGTTATGAATCTGACATAATTGTTAGTGAGAATGAAATCACTATCCTAGCGAAAAAAGGAACCGATTTATATACTAATTCTGATGGTTCAAGTTCAAAAGATAATGCTCCTAGGGTATTTTTTGAGCCAAAATCAGATTTTACTTTCTCTGTAAAGGTTACAGCAAACTTTACTACTTCCTATGATGGTGGCGCTTTATTTATTTATGCGGATACAGATAATTGGGGAAAACTTTTATTTGAAAGGTTCAAGACTGGAGATAATGGAATTGCTTCTACAGTGACTCACTCAACGGGTGATGATGCTTACCACTATTTAATTGATAATAATGAAACTCACCTTAAAATAGTAAGAAAAAACAATACATTTACCTTTTTTTATTCAAGGGATGGTGAACAATGGTCATACCTAAGATCGTTTAGCATAGTATCACCAAAGGCAATCAAAGTTGGACTCATAGCTCAATCACCAATTAGTCAAGCACATAAAGTTGTATATTCTAATATTCAGTTTAAGGAATAAAATGACATTATATTTGAGGCGATCTAAAGCTTTAACAAGAACTTCAAACTGAAAAAAATACAGTTGGCTGTTATCGTACCTCAACATTTCAGCCAACTATTTTTTCCCATTATTGAGGCGTTAGCTATCTTTGTAAATCAATGGAGTTGAGTCAATGTTAAAAGTAATAAGCTTGGTATCACTGTGTTTAGTCTTTCAACCAGCGGTGCAAGCGAAGCCTTGCGGTACGATAGAATCATTAACGTGGCTAGTTGGTCATTGGAATTCTGAAAACAGTAAACTAAAAATCAATGAATCATGGCAACGAATAAGCGCCAAAACGTTTGAAGGCTCTGGTTCTACGTATTCGATTGAAAAGAAAAAAATTGTCAGTTCTGAAACTTTACGATTAGTCGAAATGTCTGGAGAGGTTTTTTATGTGGCTAAAGTTGCCAGTAATGATTTACCTGTTGCTTTCAAATTAACAAGTTGTACTACTAAAACTGCGATATTCGAGAACTCACTGCATGATTTCCCTAAGAAGATCAGTTATCAAATGAATAAAGATAAAAATATTACTGTTTTTGTTTCAGGAGAAAAAGGTAAAGGTTTTTCAATTGAGTTTATTCGCGAAAATGATAGCTAACTATTATTTGCAAGGATCAAAAATGAATTCGTTTATAAATAGGACATTGTTCTTTTCTGTTGTTTTATTTTCCCTTAGCTGTCACGCCAATGACATTGAAAAAATAGCAATTCAAGTTTTTGAAGACGCAGTTTTATCACCTTCAGTACCTGGTATCAGTGTTGCAGTTGCGGATAAGACAGGCATAAAATGGGCTAAAGGATTTGGCTTTGCTAATTTAGAACATAAAGTACCTATGACGGCAGAAACTAAGATGCGCATAGGTAGCGTAGCCAAGGTAATCACTACCGCTGCTTTAATGCGATTGTATGAGAAAGGTTTAATTGATTTCAATAAAGATATTCGTAGTTATGTTCCGCAGTGGCCTGAAAAGCATAAGAAAATTACTTTGAAGCAATTGGTCAGTCATACTTCAGGGATTCGTCATTATAAAAAAGGCGAGTTCTTAAATAATGGTGATTATAAAACTACGACTGATGCGTTGGATATTTTTATGCAAGATGAATTGTTATTTGTACCAGGTCAAAAGTTTAGCTACTCAACATACGCATGGACTTTAGTTAGTGCCGCTATGGAAAGTGCCGCGGGAGATGTTCCTTTCAAAAGTTTAATACGCGAACAAGTTCTCACGCCATTAAATTTATCAAATACAACTTTTGATGATAACGACGTTATCATCTCTAATCGACAAAGTTCCTACTCTTTTAATGGTGATTCATTAGTTAATGCCCCTGAGGTTTTCAGTAGTTACAAATACGCAGGAGGCGGTTTTTTGGCAACACCATCTGACGTATCTATGTTTGCTATAGCTCATACTAATCAAAATTACCTAAAGTCAGAAACATTACAAAAAATGTTTACTAAACTAAAATTGACCGATGAATCTGATAGCTTATTTGGTATAGGTTGGATGATTGGATTTGACCGTTATATTAATAAAGCAAAAAAAGATAAGAGCAATGGTGCCGAATTTATTTCCTTAATGAAACAACACCCAAATTCAGTTATGCACAGTGGCGGAAGCATGGGAGGAGTAACGATGATGATTTTATGTTTAGACCATAACCATTCCGTTACGGTAGTAAAAAATGTGAGCGATGAATATTCGGTAAATGTTTTTAATTTAGCATTAAAAACATTAGATCTGTTTACACCAGAAGGATAATTTTATATGTCAGTGTTATCCACAATTAGCAGATACCTTCTATAGTTAATTCGTAGCAATTAATTTAGGAGAATATACATGAAATTAGCTGACATAGTACAACGTGGTTGGGAAGCTGTTGGCACTGGAGAGTTTGATACCTTAGTTAAAGATTATGCAGAAAGTATGACATTCATTATGCCCGGGCAAGTTGATATTTTGGAGGGGCGACAGGCGTTCCGTAGTGCTTTAGATAGTCTTGGATCAATCCTTCCACCAGGATTCGAAATCACGGAGCTTAGGCAACTAGCAGGGGAAAATGAAGTTGTCTCGATCGTTGAATGGAAATCCGATAAGATTACTGCTTCTCAGCTGTCAGTTTTGTTCAAATTTGAAGGTGAAAAAATCTATGAGGAACGCTGGTTTATAGACACTGAACAATGGAAAAGTGCATTCTGACTATTAGAGAAGCATAAAGCTCTCAAGCAGGAGAAATAACAGTTGTTTTTTGCTCCAGTGTTGCTTATTTTAACCAACCCTAATTTACCCATTATTTGGGCGTTATAAGTCAGTCTATAAATGAGGTTTTATGGAATCACATGGTAGTTTTACTTTAAAACTTGAAGATTATGTTGTTCATACATACGCATGTAATGGGTTTAATGAATTAGGGATTGTTGATTATCGAGAGTCAATTTTAAAGTTAGTAAGCAAAAAATCTTCCTGGATTCTTTTTGAGCATGTCGATGACTCTGCAGGAGTAACACCTGAGGCACTTAGGGAACTTATTTTGACTTATAATGAGTTTAAAAAATTTGGTTGTATTGCTATTGCTGTTGATATTGGTTCGACATTCGGCTCCATACTAGAAGAAAGCGTTTTTAATCATATAGATTTACCAACTTTGGCAAGCAAAGAGCAAAGTAAATTAACTGCTTTCATAGAAAATATAATTTAATAATATTTAATATAGAGCGATAAGAACTTCAAACGGAACAAATGCAGTTGGCTATTTTTACTCCGTTCAATATTTTAGCCGACCACAATTTTTCGCTTAGTGTAAGCGTTAGCCGTCTTGGAGTATTCCTAAATGAATAGTATTGATCTCTTTGTAAAAAACTGGGGCAGTAAACAATCCATGGTTCCAATAGATAACAATGATATTGCAGAACTTGAATT
Source organism: Colwellia sp. (assembly GCA_022969175.1). Taxonomy (GTDB): domain Bacteria; phylum Pseudomonadota; class Gammaproteobacteria; order Enterobacterales; family Alteromonadaceae; genus JALJPB01. Next base: position 18,436 of record JALJPB010000072.1, read on the forward strand.
AAAACTAAATGGTTTTTTACCTGACTCATATAAATATTTAATATCTAAATATGGTTTGGTTCATACTCCAAATGTGTTAACTAAAATCTGTGATTTAGGATCGGATATTTCTGAAGTACAAGATTTTTTAAGTCTAGAAGATGTATTCTCACTATCAAAGCTATATGAAATGACGGGTATGCCAAAAGGACATGTTTTGTTTGCATCTGATTGTAAGGGGAACATGTTTTGTTTCAAATCCACTGATTGTGCGAGTAAGCAAACGGATATACCCGTTTGGTTTTTTGACCATGATTTTCGTACTGTTAACAAAGTCTCTAATTCTTTTATCGAATGGTTGGATGAGTTCAATGAACTTTAATGCAGCTGACAAAGGAATTTCAAGTCGAACAAATAAAGTTGACTGTTGTTCGGCCTCATACATTTTAGCCAACTGTAATTAACCGCATAAATCAGCGTTAGGTGAATCATGAATCCGAGTAAAGTTGTCCGTGAAAATGTTAGGAAGCTTACAGATCTGCCAAATATTGGTAAAGCAGGTGCCGCTGATCTTGAATTGCTTGGAATAGATAAACCCGAAGATCTAGTGGGGCATGACCCGTATAAAATGTATGAGAGGCTCTGCCTGTTAACAAGCAGCAAACACGACCCGTGTGTCATTGATGTGTTTATTTCCGTTACATGCTTTATCAATGGTGATGAACCAAAGGCTTGGTGGGATTACACGGCGGAGCGTAAGAGATTGCAAGCTGCAAAGCATGAAATCGCCTAACATTAACATTAAATGGAAAAAATACAGTAGGCTGTTTTCACTCAGCTCACATTATAGCTAATTACATTCTCCGCTTAAGTGGCGTTAGTGTGCTGAAGTTTAATCTTGAATAATAGAGTCTATTTTGATTTACCAAACCCTTAACCACCAAATTGATGAACAAGCTTTAGCGGTCAAAAATGCAGAGGGTTTAAGCCTTAATATTCGCCCTAAAACTTGTCAGTTATTACTCTTATTGGTGAAGAACTCAGGGAAACCTCTCAACAAGCAAACCTTGCTTGAAACCGTGTGGGCAGACTCTATTGTTACTGAACAAGTGATTTTTCAATCGATAAATGAAATCAGGCAGCTATTCCCCAATTTAGAAGCGATCAAAACCATACCCAAACAGGGTTATGTTTGGTTGCCTGATGTTGTTGTTAAAGAAGATGTTAAACCAAAAAAAATAGTTGTGCAAAAGGCATTGTTTGCCTTGTGTGCACTTGTTGTAGTTTTAGCGTTATATCTTGTATTTATAGCACAACAGGGTGACTTTAATGAAGTGCCGTTAGTTCAGCAAAACATCAGCGGGTCTATCGTTGTTTTGCCAATACAAAATCAAATAGAGGGTAACGATCATAGCTGGGTTAGACTTGGTATGATGGATCAAGTGATTCAACGCTTACCTAATTCTCAGTATAGTGTCGTTTTACAAACAGACTATGTTTTAGAAGTATTAAAGCGAGCCAGCGCGCCTTTAAACAACTTGTTACCAGCGCATATTCAACAAATTTTCAAAGTCTCGGGTGCAGAGCTTATTGTCTCTTCTAAACTTATCGGTGCACCACATGATTACCAATTGAGTTATGTTTTTTATTATCGTGACAGGCTAAAAAAAGGCGTGCTTTTTAACAAAAAAATACAATCGTTAGTTGATGAATTTAGCCTGTTAATCGCTGCTAAATTAGGTGATGAAGTGTTGCCATTAGAAGTCGCTTATCAAGCAGATTTTAACAATGAGTTACTTAACGCTGCGATAGAAAAGCACCTTGAAGGTAATTACCAACTAGCCACTCCGATGCTCGAGAGTATTGTGCTTAATAATCCTGAAAACCTTACCGCTCAACGATTATTAGTAACTAATTTGTTTCGTTTGAAGTTATTAAAACAAGCTGCTGAGCGCATAGATATAGCATTACCTATAGCTAAAAAACTAAAAGACCAAGATGAAATTACCCGCTTGTTGTATTCAAAAGCTCTTCATCATTACGTTACGTATAATGATTCAAAAGCAGCAGATATTGCAGAGCAAGCACTCGTTGCTGCTAAAGAGAATAATGACTGGCTTTTCATGGCACACATTAAAAATGTTCAAGCAAACCTTGCCTTTAACAAAAGCAATTATCAACTGGCCGAAGCCTTATTTTATGAAGAAAAACAACATCATCAAGTATTGCACTGCCCAGCAGGAGAAGCTCAATCTTGGGCAAATTTAGCTTGGCTTGCCAAGCAACAAAACCAACCTGAAAAGTTTACCACTGCGATAAATCAAGCAATTAATATCGCCAAAACGCGTGATTTATCGTCGCAACTTAGTTATTTTATAAAAACTAGGGAACAAGGTTTTAGTCAATAAAAACAATGCTTTTAGAAAATTATAGAAACTTTTTGTAGCTTTGGTTAATGCTTGTGTAGTACAAAGTTTTCGCTAAATAAAACTACTGAGGATAATTATGAAGCTTATAGTATGCATATCACTTTTCTTGATAAGTGCGAGTAATTGCTTTGCCAGTCAAACCGAACACCAAGCAATAAAGTCAATTATTAATACCTACCAACAATCCACTGAAGCTAAAGATAAGGCTCGCTTTTTAACTTTATTTGTCGACGATTCATCGCCTGTTATTGGCGTATTTTCTGAAGAAACTATGAAAATTCGTCGCGCGATGGTGGAAAAAATAAATAAAGAAGATAATAAAAGTTTTGCTGTAACTAGAACTTTTTTAACTTCACCGACACAGATGATGGACAATATTGTTTCTGAGGAACTTAGTACCAAAGAAAAAATCGTCAATATAAAAATTGATTCTGACGATAACATTGCCCATGTCTACTTTGACTACGTGTTTTATATAGATAATAAAAAGAAAAACTGGGGCAGTCAAAGCTGGCAGTTGGTAAAAACAGTAACAGGCTGGAAAATTAGCTCTATTACTTATTCACTTTTTTATCCAAAAGTAAATAAAGGCTCATAGACTCTCTTGTTTTACTACCCTATGGCTGATTTTTTTGTTTAAGCGAGATAATCTACCGCTCAGGATTATCTTCGTTTAAATTACTTCGAAGGGCCTAAACTAACGAGTTATTCTACAAGCTCGTTAGTTTTTAGGTCGCATATGGATATTGCATTTCCAATTCAGATACATCACCTTGTAGTTATTTCATCAATTATCTTCGGTGTATTTAATTTATTTTTAGAAACAGGCTAGACTTTTGCTAGGAGTTTCCTTAGTTTTGTCGGCGACACTGCTATTTATCCGATTTTTTTTACAGCGTTTGGCTATTTATCATTGGCTAAATTTACCTATAACAAACTAATTATGAAACTTTAATTCTCAATATAGGAAATTAGATGAAAGACAAAATAATTGTAGGCGTTAGTTGTTTATTAATATTAGTAACATTAAGCAGTTGTGGCGGTGAATCAAAATCTAACAGTACAAAAACTGATGTATCAACTTATGGCGTAGATAAAGCTTTTGAAGTAACAACATGGAGTGGAGAATATCGAGTGGCTACCACGACTTATTCTTGGCAAGATAACTCCAGAGAAGAGCCTCATACTTCTGATAGTAATGATTTTCGTGAAGTTCAGGTAAGATTATTCTACCCAACAGATCAAGAATATACAGAAAACAGGCTGTCGGTTTTACCTGAAAAATTTTGGCTGCGAATTGGCAGCGAAGAAATCATCGCTGGTAAAAAATTGCGTCAGTCTAATTATCATGACAAAACATGGAATGTTGAGCTTGATGCTGCCATTAGTGATAGCCAACCAACTTTCCCATTAATTATATTTTCTAATGGCTATGGGTTTACCCCAGAAATTCATGTCAATATATCGGCTGAATTGGCAAGTAGAGGCTATATTGTTG
>JALJPB010000073.1 GCA_022969175.1 Colwellia sp.
CTTGGATAGATAAGATTTACCGCTATTTGCCCTGTTTCTCGCTCAATAAAGTCTAATATTTCAGTGATTTCAACACCACGAATTTTACAGGCAAACAATTCATCTACCGGTAAGTTGTTTCGTCGTTCATCATTAGCAACTACAATTTCATCAATGTCATGTTCTATTGCATAACTCACTAACGAAGTATCGAGCGAAATGAGATTCTCATTAACAATACCTTGTTCACTATCTCCGTTCATAACAACAAAACCATGAACATGGAAATTTTGCCGATCAACATCCCTGCGTAACCTTTGTTCAATAATGACAGCGCGCTCACCCGAACCTAAAACCAAAACTTTTCTTTTATTCAGGCCAAAAAAATCAAACTTAAAAGTGACATAACGAAATATACCGGAAAAAACAAAGCTAAAAACAGAAGAAACAACGAGCACTTCTAATGGTAAAGGTTGTTCGCTGTATAGCGAATTCAGCAACGAGATAATTGAAAGACCAATAGCAATAGCTAGCAGTAATCGACGGATAATACCCCGGAAGCTCTCGCGTAATTTTGAGTTATATAAACCAAGAGATAAAGAAGAGAGTTGAACAACTAAGGCAAAAGCCAAAGAAAAAATAACTAGCGTGCTATTTTCAATCAATGGCATTTTAACATAATAAAGCGAGTTATTAGTACTTATTGCGAATGTTAATGCCGCAGCAAATATAATAAAATCAATAATTACCAAGGATTTACTTCCCGCAGATAAATCTTGAAACTTTGGGCTAGACATGAATATTGCTCTTCCTTTATTGATAATTCGGCATTCTATTAGCGCCGACTATTAGAATAGAAAATGACTTTAAAGTAAAGGATAACGTCTAGCCTCTCCGCTTTTTACTTATTTATTTTTAAACATAAAATTAACAATTGTTTTACAGTTGTTAAATATTGGCATCATTGGAGAAAATGCAATACAATCGTGTGATAAAAGTAATCTAGCATGAATGTTTAGCGTATTGCTAAGTCGATATAAAGGTATTAACCATGGAAAAACGTTTCGTACAGTCTTTTAAAATAATAGTGACTCTATTATTACTTCAATTTATTTCTGCTTGTAGTTCAGCTCCGCCTTTACCGACTGCAACCATTCATCCTTCTAAAACTGCAGATATAAATTCATATAAATACCTTATTGGCCCAGGAGATGTATTAAATATTTTTGTCTGGCGAAATCCTGAAGTATCCGGCAGTTTTGTTGTTCGCCCTGATGGCATGATAACAACGTCACTTGTTGAAGATATATTAGTTTCGGGTAAAACACCGACAGAGCTTGCCCGTTCAGTTGAAGAAACGTTAGCTACCTACTTACGCGATCCTGTGGTAACGGTAACAGTTAACAATTTTGTTGGTCCCTTCAGCGAACAGATTCGCGTTATTGGTGAAGCGGCCCAACCGCAAGCAATTAATTATACCCAACATATGACACTGCTTGATGTAATGATACAAGTGGGTGGATTAACAGAATTTGCCGATGGTAATGATGCTGTATTAGTACGAGTTGAAAATGGCAAGCAAAAGGAATATACCATTGAAATTGATGAGTTATTAAAAGAAGGTGAAATTAACGCTAATGTTGATATGTTACCTGGCGATATCATCATTATTCCAGAAGCTTGGTTCTAAGCAGTAGTGCTTAAAATGATATAGACATAAAAGTGAAAGAGTTAAAATTGCGCGAATCATAGATTTGCGTTGTTCATTATAAGAAAATAATAAAATTAAGTGTAATTTAGAGGCTAGGAATGCAAGACGTACTACAGGAAATAATCGATTATCTAAAAGGAATTTGGATAAAACGACGGTATATTATTATCGCTACTTGGTTAATCTGCCCTCTTGGCTGGTATTTTGTGTCTACTATGCCAGATGTATATCAATCAGAGGCAAGAGTTTATGTTGATACCCAATCTCTTTTACGCCCTCTTTTACGAGGAGCAATTGTCGAAACTAATCCTAATACTCAAATCCGTTTGATGGTAAGAACTTTACTCGGTCGTGATAATTTAGAACGTATTTCGCGGATGACCGATTTAGATGTACAAGCTAGCAATACCAAAGAATATGAAGCGATAATTGCCAACCTTAAAAATAACATAAAGATAAATAGTGCCGGCAGAGAAAATATTTTCACCTTGACCTACGAACATGAAGATCCGGAACTTGCAAGAAGTGTGGTGCAATCAACTTTAACTGTATTTACTGAAAATACTTTAGGTGAAAACCGTAGTGATTCTGACAGCGCACAAAAGTTTTTAAACGCTCAAATTAAAGAGTATGAACGTCGGTTAACTGCAGATGAAACCCGCTTAACCAATTTCAAACAAAAGTATGGTGATGTATTACTTAATGACTCGGGCGGCTTTTATAAAGCATTAAAAGCCGAAAAAAACCAGTTAGAACAAGCTCAATTACACTTAAAAGAAGTAGAAACCCGATTAAGCTCAGCTAAAGCTCAACTTGTCGGCGAAGAGCCGGTCTTTGGTTTGTTTTCCAATAAAGTCCAAAGCAATAATTCGGTAACCACTTCATATGATTCCAGAATAATTCAACTTGAAGAGCAACTTGATGGCCTTCAACTTAGGTATACCGACAAGCACCCTGATGTAGTTGCTTTAGTACGACGCCTTGAGGCTTTAAATGAGCAACGTACTACTGAAATTGAGCAATATTATCAATCAATGAAAGCAGCAGGGTCAAACTCTCAATCGGGTATAACGTCTATTGATAAAAACCCTGTTTATCAAGAAATGAAAATACAGGTAAATAACCTAGAAAATGAAGCCGCGTCTTTAACTGTTCGGGTCAACAATTATCAAGAACGCGTTACCGCTTTAGAAAATAAAGTACATACCCTACCGGAAATTGAAGCAGAATCAGTAGCCTTAAATCGTGGTTATGGCATTACCAAAAGTAAATACGAAGACTTATTAGGTCGGAAAGAAACGGCAATGTTGGCTCAACAAGCAGATGAAACCACCGACAGAATTCAATTTAAAGTTATCGATCCTCCTCGTGCAGCAACTGAACCAACAGGCCCGGCTAGGTTTGTATTTTTTGGCATGGTAACAATAGTTGGTGTCGGTATTGGTATTGGAATTTCTCTATTAATGAGTCAAATTAATCCAATTGTGACATCAACGTCTCAATTATCGAAAGCAACTGGGGTGCCTGTCTTTGGCGTAGTCTCTGCAAATGAAAATTTAGGTTTGCAACGTTGGCATAGAAAGAAAACCCTGTTGTTTATGTTGTCTAATGTTTTACTTTTATGTGTACTAATGATGTTTGTTAGTTACTTCTTATTTCCTGATGCCATTCAAGCACCACTAAAAAGGATCTTTTAAATCGTGAGTACTATTGAAAAAGCATTGGCTAAACAAAAAGAAGCTAAACTTAAAATACAAAGTGATAATCAGTCAAATATTAAAGTGGCTGATAAAGTACTTTTAGAACCTAAAAAACCACCAACAAATAAAACATCGACACCTATAACTACACCGATAACAACGGCAAAAGATAATCAGGTTACATTAAATAGTGACTCACCGGTTCAATCAAAGAAAATTATACTGAATGGTGAGCGATTAACAGAGCGAGGCTTTATTTATGGTGTTAATAGCACCCATCATATTCAAGAGGAATTCCGCCATATCAAACGAAAATTACTAAACAATGCTTTTGGCCCAGCGGCAAAAACTTTGAATAACAGTAATTTAATTATGGTGAGTAGTACAAACCCTAATGAAGGCAAGACCTATGTCTCGATAAATTTAGCACTAAGCATAGCTTTAGAACAAGACAAAACTGTTTTATTAATCGATGCTGATGTTTTAAGGCCTAGTCTACACCGTGAATTAGAATTCGAAAGCTCTGAAGGTATTCTTGAATATTTATTATCAGAGGTTAATGACTTATCAGATATTATCTACAGTACCAATTTAGATAATTTAAAAATTATTCCTGCAGGAAAACCCCATCATTTAACCAATGAGTTACTTGCCAGTAATCGCATGGAAATTTTAGCAAAAGAATTAGCGGAGCGTTACCCCGATCGTATTGTTATATTTGATTGCCCGCCTATTTTAGGTGTAACAGAAACGCCGGTATTGTCAAACTTGGTAGGGCAAGCAATTATCGTAGTGGAAGAGTCTAAAACTAAACTCGACGACGTTAAAAAAGCGGCAAGTCAGTTAAATGAGGATATAGCCATTGGTTTTGTGATGAATAAAACCATCAATACTAAAAGGGACGGCTATGGCTATTATGGCTATGGATATGGTAAGCAACATCAATAAAAAATTTATTTGTCTCGCGCTGCTAGTCTCACTAAAGGCTCAAGCTGGAGAGTGGACATTTACTCCTAATTTAGGGTTTGATGAAACTTATAGTAACAATGTTGAACTTCAAGTTATTGATCCACAATCAAGCTTTGTCAGCCAAATGATTGCTGGTCTTAATGCTGACTATAAATCTAAATCGGCGAATGTTACATTTTCAGGCACTAAAAGCTTCTTAAACTATAGCCATGACAGCGAATTAAATGATGATTATCGCACGCTTAATACCAATGGTTCACTTGCCCTCTGGTCTGAAGGGCCAGTATTAATTGCTAGCGCTAGTATTGCAAATGTTAGTAGAAATGACGCTGACAATAGTTTCAGTGACATTATCTCTGGTGATACTGTCGAGTCAGAAAATTACAATGTAGGACTCCAATACAATATTGGCAATACACTGTATTCACTACAATCTTCATTAATGTATAACGAAACTAAAACTGAAGATAATATTGGAGAAAATGCTGGCTACTTTGTATACTTAAATGGTAAGAATGGTAGCTCAGCACGTAATGTGTTTTGGCAATTATCCAGCAGCTACAGTTCGAGAGAACAAGATGCTTTTAATCCGCAAGCAAATAACAGTGACGGCGAACATTATATTGTAGACGCCCAAATTGGAGCAATTACCCCTTGGGCGTTTAATCCCTTTATAAGATTTTATGATGAAGATGTTTCTGGTACAGCAGCGGGAAATAGTATGGCAACCACTTCATCATGGGGCCCAGGATTAAGGTGGTTAGCCAGCCAACACATTATCATAGATCTTTCTTATAATTATGTTGCTGATGAAACAGTTAGTGAAGATTATATCGCTGCTAATATTAATTGGCAGCCATCAGGGCGAACCTCTTTAATTGCAGGATACAACAAGCGTTTTTTTGGTGACTCTTATAATTTCGATTTTAAGCACAAAACCAGGCGTATTACTAATAAAATATCTTATACCGAATCACTTGAAGTATTTGACCGTAGTAATTACCAAGAAGCAACCAGTGAATTTTGGTGCCCCAGTGAAAGCTTTGAAGGTAACCCAAATGATTGTTTTCCTGTAAACCAGCCACCTGACAATCAAGATGACTATCAACTTATACCAGTATCTTCATTAGTTTTGGTAGAAAACAATGAATACTCACTCAACAAACGTCTTTCATGGACTTCAATTTTACAGCTATCTAGAACCACGTTCACCTTAAATCTCGCGACAAATAATCGTGAAGGCTTAGAGTCGAACATATTTGATGATTATTATGACGCTAACCTAACAATTAACAGAAAAATTAGCCCTCGTAGCAATTTAGCTATATCTGGCTCATTTCGCCACAATATCTTTGATAAAAATAATCCAGAAGGTATTAGACAAGAAGATTATTACCGAACAGTATCGGGCTCTTACTCAATTAACTTAGCTTCTTCACTTTTATCAAGCTTTACCCTTCGCTATATTGACCGCGATTCAACTGAAGCAAGATACAGTTATGACGAAATACGAGCCTCCCTGCACATTACGAAAGATTTTTAACTATGTATGAAAGTTATTACGGTTTTACCGAACGCCCTTTTCAATTAAGCCCTGATCCTCGGTTTTTCTTTGCTACTAAGCATCATCAGCGCGCTTTATCTTATCTGCAGTATGGGCTGGATCAAGGAGAAGGTTTTATTGTAATTACTGGTCCTATAGGGACTGGGAAAACTACCATTGCCCGTAACTTGTTAAGTAGCATTGCTGATGACAACATTGTTGCAGCCCAATTGGTTACCACAAAACTGTCGCCCCATGAATTACTTGAACTTGTTGCTTTTGAGTTCAAAATAACGGTTACAGGCAACAGTAAAGCAGAACTTTTACAGAGTATTGAGCGTTTTCTTGTTTCACTTAATCAACAAGGAAAACGTGCGCTATTATTAGTTGATGAAGCGCAAAACTTACCGATTGAAACTGTAGAAGAATTACGTATGTTATCCAACTTTCAATTGGATAATAAACCACTGATTCAAAGCTTCTTGCTCGGTCAAGAAGAGCTTAAAGATATTATTCAAGCACCAAATATGGAGCAATTTAGGCAAAGAATAATCGCTTCCGCACATTTAAGACCATTGTCAGCTGAAGAAGTAAAAAGCTATATTTTACATCGCTTACATCAAGCAGGATGCGAGCAAGAAAATCTTTTTGTTGACGGTGCTTTTGAACTTATCCATAACAAAACGGCTGGTGTGCCCAGAAAAATAAACATCTTTGTTGATCGAATTTTACTGTTTGGTTTTTTAGAAGAGCTTACACAAATTTCGATTGAAGCTATCAATGAAGTTGCCGATGAAATGGAGGTTGAACTAACCGGATCTTTACAGCAACAACAATTAGTCAATACTGAAGGCGGTAATATTCAGCAAGTTGTGAATTCAAGCCAGAATGTTGAAAACATCAAAGAAGTGCTCAGAGAAGTGGAAGAGATTTTAGAAACCTCTATTAAGCAAAAAATTAAAATGGCTAAGTATGTTGATAAATTGCTACGACAAAAAAATCGTAAATTTGCAGAGTCACAAATAAAAGAGCAATAGATAATACTAAGTTATGTATTTGCCTGTATTCGCAAAGTCATACTAATAATTTTCATCACCGTCATTCCGTATTCTTTCTCACCGTCATTCCGGTAGTCCTTTAGGCCGGAATCCACAAAACTAAGATCCCCGACAAAAGAGCTCGGGGATGACGTGTTACAAAGTAAGCATTTAGATAATTTTATCACCGTGACTTTCGTAATTTTTAGTATCGTCATTCCGGTAGTCCTTTAGGCCGGAATCCAAAAAACTAAGATCCCCGACAAGAGCGCTCGGGGATGACAACTTGATGAAACTCAAGATGACAACTTGGTAAACTCAGGATGTCAACTTGTTGAAACTCGGGATGACAACTTGGTAAACTCGGGATGACTACTAGAGTAGACAGCTAACAATTAATATTAATACCGTACTTTTCAATCAAACTGTATAATGTTGGCCTAGTAATACCAAGTAACTCCGCTGTTTTTGACATATTACCTTCGGTTAGTGCGTAGGCTTTTTGAATGGCAACGGTTTCAGCTTGTTCTCGTACTGTCCGCAAGTTTAATGACAGTTGAAATTCTGAATTTTCTAAATCGAAAAAACCTAAGTCGATTGCAGTCACCTGAGTGGTCATACTCATTATTACCGCTGATTTCACTTTATTTTGAAGCTCTCGTATGTTCCCTGGCCATCTATGAGTTCTTAAAGCATTTAGGCCATCTTCAGAAAAAGATTTAATGTTACGTTTATATTCAGATGCATATTGCTGAAGAAAAAACTGGGCTAAAATTAATACATCTTCTTCTCGATCTCGCAAAGGAGGAATATTAAGAGTTATTTCACTAATTCTATAAAATAAATCTTCTCTAAACTCTTTTGCTGCGACCATCTCTTCTAAATTTTGATTTGTTGCACAAACAACACGTACATCAACAGGAATTTCTTGTCGCCCACCTAATCGCTCAATAATTTTTTCTTGTAAAAAGCGTAGCAGTTTGGCTTGTAAATTAAACGGCATATCACCAATTTCATCAAGAAATAATGTGCCTCCTTGTGCACATTCAATTTTGCCAATGGTAGTTTTATGAGCGCCGGTAAAAGCTCCTTTCTCAAAACCAAAAAGCTCACTTTCTAGTAATGTTTCGGGTATAGAGGCGCAATTGATTGCAATAAAGGGTTTGTTTTTTCGATTACTAACTTGGTGAATCGCTCTTGCTGTTACTTCTTTTCCTGTACCACTTTCGCCTAGTAGTAGTGCTGTTATATCGGTAGGCGCAATGCGGTGTAGCATCATTTTCATTCTTTCAATACTGGTGCTACTACCAATAATACCCGTATCAGAGCCGGCGACAGATCTCATGTTCCGGTTATCATTTTCAATATTCGCTAGGCTAAAGGCACGAGAAACAATGACATTAATGACGTCAGAATCGACAGGTTTTTGATAAAAATCATAAGCACCCATTTCAATAGCGGTTAATGCATTGGTTCGGTCATCATTACCTGTTATTACGATAACTTTTGTATAAGGTGCAATAGCAAGAATTTCTGCAAGAGCGGCAAGGCCTTCACTTGCATTAGCTTCATCAGGGGGAAGTCCTAAATCTAATGTAACAACTTTAGGTTCAAAACGCCTAACAGCAGCTACTGCACTTTCACGGGTATCAGCCAGTACAACATCATAATCTGCCAAACTCCATTTTAATTGCTTTTGAATGCCTAGATCATCATCAACAATGAGTAATTTTTCCATTTAACGATACAGTCCTTAATTTTAGTAATAACTCAAAAGCTATATTCTTCAGTACCCTATTCAGGTTATTGGTAAATCATACAGTAAAAAGTTAAGTTATTGGTATAATCAATTGAAATATACTGCCTTCGTTTTCAAAACTAGTGACTTGCATACTGCCACCTAAGCTTTCAACAAATTGTTTTGCCTCATAAACGCCGATCCCCATACCAGCATTGCCTTTTGTGGTATCAAAAGGTTTGAACAAGCGTTTTTGTATAAACTCATCAGTCATGCCACAGCCATTGTCTAAAACGGCAAGATGCAGCTCTTGATCTAAAATAGACGCTTTGACTTTCACCCATCCTTCAGGATTGGTAGCTTCTTGAGCATTTTGCACTAAATGATTCAGCACCGACATCAGAGTTTCCTCTTCAATAGTGATAGCAATATCATCTTCAATAATACTGCTAACAGCTGGCAATACAAGGTTTCTTTGTTCGACGACCTTATCAATTAGTCGTTTAATACTCACCTGCGTTTTAACTGTTTCACTCACTTGTTTATTTCGTAATTGAGAGAGTACTTTATCTAATCGAGAAGTGGCAGAGTCTATTGTCTCGAAGACATCGTCAATAAATTCAGGGTTATCACGATGGCGCTTTGCATTACTATGGATCAGAGATAGTTGAGCTTGAATATTCTTTAAGTCATGCACTAGAAATGCAGACATTCGATTGAAGGCGTCAAACTGCTTAGATTCAGCTAATTGCGCATTTGCTTCATTCAGTGATAAATAATTACTTAACTGTTTTGATAATGCAAAAAGCAGATCTCGGTCTTCCCAGTTTAAGATTCCACCACCTGAAGGTAGGGCAAGTACAAAAAAACCGTACAAGGATTTTCCAATATAAATAGGTACCAGAATGTCAATATTCAACTCAATGCAATAATCTAGATCAAGCTTTAAACCGGGATAACTCTCTTCAATAGTTGCATACTCTCTAATATCAAGTATCCAACGGTGTTCTTGACAAAACGTTGAAGCGGCAACCAATTTATTAATATGAATTTTATCAATAACTATGCCTTGGCTATAGACACAAGCAAAGCTGCCTGATTTATCTTTTTTTACCAATGCGCTGTTGGTCACTTTTAGTGATAGACCAATAATATCCACCGCAGTTTTATAATAATCATCACTGCTACCAATTTCTAGTTGCTCGATGGATTTTAGCCATTCAATACGATAGTCATATTTATTAGCAAAAAAATGCTTGGTTATAAAAACCTTAACTTCTCTTCGAAGTTTTTCAGTCATTATTAAAGCGGTTAAAACTGTCCCCCCTAAGATAAAAAAGGCAATACTGATGACTTGCCCCCATTCGCCACCAATATAATTAATAACATATCCAGCCAAAGCTAAAAGCAATAAATAACCACCAGAGATCATTAATAATGAACTATAGAAAACAACTTCACGTGAGATAAAAACATTTACTGACCAATTTTTTATTCTTCGAGTACTGACTAAAATAAAGGGCATAGCCAATGCTGAAATATACCCTCTAGCATACCAATAGTTAAAATCGAGCTGATTAACCATCGACGCTTGAGCAAACATAATAAAGTCAAAAACAGTTGCTGTGCCAATACCGATAACTAGTGGCCATATTGCCCATTTAGCTTTTACATCCATATTTCGATAAAGCTGCTCTAACAACACTAATGTCCATAAGTTAAGTGCTAAAAACAATAAAAATAAGTATTTGCTACCGCCCAAGGTATAAAATGCGATGATCCACAAACTTGCTGATAACACTAGCCAAGTAATGAAATATTTTTTGATTTTAGGATGCTTTAATAATTGAGACAATACTTGTAAATTATTTTGAGTGGCCAAGATCAATAATGACCATAATGCTAACTTAATTGTTTCTAAAGCCAGCACGACCTGTAGAGATAGCCCGCGATCGATCTGCATAATACTAACAATAGAGGAGGTAAAAACAAAAATACTCGAGAAGAGAACTAAACGACCAGATAGAGTTTTATTTCTAGCAGCAAGTAAAAGTAAAATAAATACCAAGTACGCACAAGCTGATAGCATGTAACCAGAAATTCCAACCCACTCCATGTGCAATCCTCTAATATTTGATTAATGGCCATTAAAAATGGATAGTTAGCAATGACGCAGTTATACTTACATTTAATGGTTAAAATATAAAACAAATTAATTAGATACTGTAAATATAATTTACAACATACAGTTTACATTGAGACATTACACAGCTAACCCTCTGTTTATATTCACAATATCATAATAGGCACAATAAGTGCACTCTATCCCTAATATTGATAGTTTTTGGACTGTGTGTAAAGTAAGTTGACAGTCATAATTTGCGGTAAGGATTCAAGGAAATGTTGGAAGAAAATAGCAGCTCAAAGGAAACAAGTGTAGTTATAGCTACATCTGAAACTTCTGCAACCAATGCCAGACGTAGTTTTTTAAGGAAAGCAGCCATTGGTACGCCAATCATCATTGCTTCATCAACTCAACCAGCTTGGGGTGCAGCATGTAGCTCGGGGTTAATGTCGGGGAATGTTTCAGATCATGCCCTAACCTGTGATATTAGTGGCGGCTTAAGTCATGGACACTGGAAAGAACATTGGATTGGAAAATCAAGAAAACACTATATTTCAAATGATGAAAATAAAAAATTAAAAGCTAAAGATCTAGGTGCTGCAGATCTACAAGACGCTTTTATAGCTGATAATTATAAACATTATTATGTTAAATATGGCCAAAACCATCATGTTTCCCCATATAAAAAGACCTCAAAGTTGGACAATGTTAAATTCCAAGTTTTGCTTAAAGGCGGTGACCGTTATGACAGAGAGATTGTTACCGCTTTAATCAGTGCCTCATTTAACGGCATAATTAGCAGTAATTTTTACCCATTTTCGGTAGGTGATATTTTAGATATGCATGACAGAGTATCTACGGGTGATGAGAAAGCAAATGACATTGCCTCCATGTTAGAGAATATCCATAAAGGTCTTGTCCAGCCAGACTAATGAATTTAGTAAAAGCATCAAAACTTAAAATTCTATCATTTGATGAACAGATAATTGTGTTTGATCCTAATACCGGTCAAACACATTGTCTTGACAGCAATGTAAATGAAATCTTTAGTCAACTCCAACCAAACCAAGCCATAACATTAAGCCAGTTACAACAGTTTTACATTCCTGAGGACTGTCCAAGTGAAGAAAAATCAGTGCTAAACAGTTACATTCAAGATATGATTAATAATCTATTAAGGCTCAAACTAGTCTTCGCTGGCTAAGTTATTATTCACCTTACACTGAACAGACCAAGAAATATAAATGTGTCCCATAAAAATATACTCAAACATCTTAGCCGCCAAGAAATAGACCACCAATTAAATCACCAAGGTTTAGTATTATCTATCGGTCCTTTTGTTTTTTGCATCCAATCAAATGAATCAAGCATTGCTAAAAATGTTCAACGTATTTATTGCGACTTTCAAGTATTGACCCATGATGATTTGATCGACTTTTATGTGACCATCAAACGCCCTTCTGGTATGAGGCGCTTTATCAGACCACAAATAAATTTTTATTGTGATGATCATTGCCCATTTTTACCCTTACCCGTAAGCCAAGCATTCCCTCTATTAGAATGGGGCATGAACTGGTGTATAGTTCAACATGCCCATCGTTATTTGTTACTTCACAGTGCGGTAGTAGAGAAGAATGGCAAATCTATTATTCTACCGGCAGAATCTGGTTCAGGTAAAAGTACTTTATGTGCCTTACTCGCTCAAAGCGGTTGGCGACTACTGTCTGATGAAATGGCCCTCATTGACAATAAAGACTTTCATTTACAAGCATTAGCGCGCCCTGTCAGTTTAAAAAATGAATCAATCAGGGTGATTAATCAATTTGATAAACATTCTGTCATGGGAGAAGTGGTAGATGATACGGCTAAAGGTACAATCAGCCACCTTAAACCGACAACAGAAAGTGTTCGGAAAATGAAGATAAAAGGAAACGCTTTTGCCTTTGTTTTTCCGCTCTATCAAAAAGAAACAAGCTTGACAGTGGAGCCGATTGGCAAGGCTGATGCTTTTATGAGAATCATTAAAAACAGTTTCAACTATAGTATCTTAGGTGAAACTGGGTTTAACAGCGTTGACTATCTTGTTAATCACACAACTGCATATGGCTTAACCTATAGCGATACTGAAGATGTTTTAGCTTATTTTGAACAGTTGGTGAAATAACATGCTACATTCAATTTTATTATCCGTATTAATAAAACCTAATAGCGTTAGTACATTTACACATGCTCAATGGAACTTATTGTTGCGTCAAGCAAGTACCGCTAAAATGCTAACACGTATCGAGCACCTTTTAACAGAGCATAAATTATTAGATAAAGTTCCCGCTAAAGTGCAAAGCCACTTTTATCGTGAGAATGTGAAAATATCTCATTTACATACTCAAGTGAAACAAGAAATACAAATACTTAATCAACTATTTAAGAAAAATAACATCAACCCAATCTACTTAAAAGGTACGGCTTATTTTTTAACTGATTTACCTTTAGCTAAAAGCCGAACCTTTGGTGATATTGATATTTTATTAAACCAAGAAGATATTGCTAAAATTGAGATTGTATTAAAATGTCAGGGTTGGATTTCACAAAAATCAGATGACCATGATCAGGAGTATTATCGTAATTTTATGCATGAAATACCTCCGATGCAAAATATGGCGCGAGGAACAATAATTGATATTCATCACAATATATTACCTATTTGTAATAAAAACACTATCAATATCGAACTCTTAAAGTTAAATGCCTTTACCGCTGTACAGGACAGTAATGTTAAAGGTAATGTGCTAGCACCAGAAGCAATGTTTCTACACAGTGCTATTCACTTATTTCATGAAGGGGAGTTTGAACAAGGATTACGCGGCTTGTCAGATCTGGATATATTATTTCAGCACTTTGACCAAAAAGAAGAAAATTTTAGCCAAAAACTCATTCAGTTAGCTGAAAAAATTAATCAGGGACAGTCTTTATATTTTGCTTGGCATTATTTAAATAAAATATTTGAACGGAAATTACCAAAATTAGCCACCCACTTTGTCAAAGACTTTAAAAAGAAGGTCAAATTGGCTTCATTACATGATTTCATCTTTTTTAACATGTTAATCTCGCATCATAGTTCCACTAAAACATGGTCTTTCGTTTTAGCAAGTCATTTAGCTTATTGGCGAGGTCACTTATTAAGAATGCCGCTCTATTTGTTGATTCCGCATTTATTAAAAAAAGCAACAATCACTATTGGAGAGAGCTTTTCAAAAAAGCCAAAGGTAAGCAAATTAGCTGCAGATTTAGTGATACCACCTCAAGAGTAGATGCGGCTAATTGAATAATAAAAATTTAATCTTGACGAGTAAAGAGTACAGTCAATATTGGCACTAATAAAAAACTAGATAATGCAGATACACAGAGCCCTGAAATAATAACTGTCCCCAAAGGCTGCCATAACCCCCCACCCAAAAGGGTTAGCGGAATCAAACCCGCGATAGTTGTTAATGTTGTTAATAAAATAGGGGTAAATCTTGTCACACTTGCACTGATTACAGCCCCTTGCTTATCATAACCCGCGGCAATATTTCTATTAGCGGTATCAATTAAAATGATGGCGTTGTTGACCACGATTCCGAACAAACTGATTAAACCAATAAATGCCATCATTGAAAAAGACAAACCAGTTAAGTACAGCCCTATAACTGAACCAGCCATGGCGAAAGGAATAGAAGTAAATATAATTAATGGCTGTAAAAAGGATTTAAACTGTAATACCAGTACCGCAAATATCCCTATCCCGGTGATAATCATTATTTTACCTAAACCGGCAAAAGATGCCTGTCGGGACTCTTCTTCCCCGCCTAAAGTATAATACATCCCCTGAGGCATTGGGTATTGCTTTAAATAAGTCACAATTTCACTCGTTAGATCATTAACCGAGTGACCTTCTGCCGCATCGGCTGATACTTTTGCCATACGCAACTTTTGATAATGAAAAAAGTCTGTGTTGCCTTTTTGCAATTGAAGGGTCACCATTTGATCCAATGGAATATTTTGCCCTAATCGGTTACTGATATAAATATCAGATAAACCATCTACATCAGGATTTACCCGTCGAACAACTATTGGATATCCTTCGCCATTACTATCTTGAAATTGACCAACATTTTGACCAGAAAGCACCGTTTTTAATGTTGTGTCTAAAACATCGATATCAACATCACTAAATCCTGCTTGCTGATAATCTATGTTGAGGGCCAATTCAGTATTTGCCATGCCAATGGGATTTTCAATATTAATAATGCCTTTTATCGACAACATTTTGTCAGTCAAATCATGTGCAACGACTTCTAAATCTTCTAATGACTCACTCATTAGCCTAATGGCTATCGGCTGATCGGTGACCGGACCTTGTGTAAATTCTTTCACACTTATTTTTGCTTGATTCCATAAGCTAAACTCAGCTCTTAAATCGGTTACCAGTTGTGAAACAGCAACTGCTTCATAATCATTTAATACCACCAATAGCTGGCCATAATTGGCTTTTCCACGTTTGGGAATCTCATTGTAATAAATTAATGGGTTTGAATTACCTACATTCAATGCAACCTCTTTCACTAGAGGATATTGTTTTAATGATTTTGCAATGTCTTGCATTACTAAGTCGGTATAACTCAGTGCAGAATTAACCGGTGTTTCAACATTAATTAGTATCATAGCTTTTTCTGCTTTGGGAAATAAACTCACTCCGACTTTACCAAACAGCGAAAACATTCCGAATAAACATCCTATTGCGACAATAATGACCAAAAACTTCGTACCCATCATTTTTGTTAATATTTTTTGGTAAAAATTTTCAGCAAAACGATTTACATAATGTTGCCATGTTTTAAATTTATCCGGCTTTAAGGTGAAGAATTTAGTCGCAATCAAGGGAGTTAATGTTAATGCAATACCTAAAGAAGCAAATAACACTAAAACAACTGTAACGGGCATAGACCGGATAAAATCACCAGTATCACTATGCAACATCAACATAGGTAAAAACGCTAGCATTGTGGTTACAGTACCACTGGTAATTGCCCAAGCAACTCGGCTAGTACCTACTTTTGCAGCTTCAGTTAAATTGGAGCAATACCGTTTTTCCCTGTGTATGCTTTCAGTAACAACAATGGCATTATCAACTAATAGGCCCAGTGCGATAATTAAACCAACGATCGACATTTGTTGTAAGCCAAACCCTGCAAAATCAAGCCAACCAATAGCGATTAAAAACGATAACGGTATCGCGGCAATAACTACAATAGACTCTCGTAGCCCCAAAAAAAGTAAAGACAACAAGCCAACTAAGATTAGCCCTTGCCCTAAACTTTTAAAAAACCCATTAACTCGAATATCTACACTATCAGCTTGCTTAAATATAACGTCTAATTTAATGTTTTCGGGTAAGGCCTTTTTAAAGCGATCTAATTCATCAACAATATCTTCAGTAAGCTTGAATATATTACTGCCTGCTTTTTGTTCTATAGTGAGAAATATAACGGGAGTCTCATTATAATAAGCTAAGTAACTGGGCTCTCGGCTTGAAAAACTTACCGTTGCAACATCCTTTAACTGTAAAATCGCATCCTTGCTGCTAAGCACAACAGTGTTTTCTAATTCGCTTAATTGTTGAAAGCTCCCACTTGCTCTGATGTTAAAACGCCTTGTTTGTGCATCAATAAATCCTGGCGTTATATTTTTGGCGCGGCTTTGCAAAATTTTATTGATATCTGTTACTGCTAAGCCATGGTGTTTTAATAAATCTAATTTTAAATCTATCGCAACTATCTGCTGAGGATAGCCCCAGACATCTGATTTTCTGACACTTGGCACTGCCTCTAAACGCTTTTCAAGTTGCTTAGCGTAAAATTCCATACTCTTGAAATCAACTGGCTCACTCCATAAAGCAAGTTGCATTATAGCAACACTACTAGGTGTGGTTTTTAATACCAATAGTTGTTGTATACCTTGGGGTAGATTGGGTTTTACAGTTGAAACGGCTTGTTTAATTTTATTAAAGGCACCATCAGCATCTGTGCCGTATAAAAAGGTAACTGTTATCCTTGCTGCACCATTTCTGATTTCTGACTCTATTTTTTTGATATGTTCAATATCAGTTATTTCTTCCTCCAGTAAATCAACTACTAAGGTTTCAATATCATTAGGGGAAGCTCCCGGGTATACCACCTCAATCAGCGTGATAGGTAAATCAAATTGGGGGTCTTCTGAGCGTGGCATATTAAAATATGAAACAATTCCTACTAAAACTAAAAGCACTACGATGGTTATGGTGAACTGTGCATTTTTTATAGCTAACTGAGGTAATTGCATGATTGATTGTTTTTCTTTATTGAGTGCTTCTTTGCACTTGGGTTAATTGTTGCCAACCCCGAGTGACAACATTAAGTGGAATATTCTGATCCGCAGAAACGTATAGGCTTTTATTATCAATCTTCATAATAATAAAAGCTTGTTGATGTACTGTATTACTCACAGAAGACTCAACCATTAACAGGGCCTCATTCTCTAAATTAATTGCGACTAACGCTTCTATAGGGATACGATAGACTAACTCTTCCTTTGCCATGGTAAAAACAACTTCAGCTAACTGTCCGGCTATTGCACCATTTTTAAAGGCGATTGCAGGCAGTAACACTTCAACAGTAAATAAATGGTTTTGAGGATCGGCTACAACCGAAATTTTACTGACAATACCGCTGATATAATCGTCACGCTGTAAGACAACATTTACTTGTTGCCCTAAAGTTATTTGGGTAACTTCCTTACCGGTTAAAGCTACCTTAACAACGATATTTTTATCTAATGGCGCCACCAGTAATACCGCACGTCCAGGTGATTGTAACCCACCTATCTCTGCATATCGCTTAAGAACAACGCCGGTAAAAGGTGAGCGCATCTCTGCTTTTTCTAAATTATAATAAGCAATTTTATAAGCAGCACGAGAGGTATGAACTTCGGTTTTCATTCGTTCAAGTTCCTGCTCAGAACTTAAATTCTTAGATAGTAACGTAGTGATACGCTGAACATCATTTTTTGTTTGTCGTAATTGAGCGTATGCTGAATTTTTTTCTGCTTTTAATTCAGTTAGATCTAGAGCCGCAAGCAATTGGTTGTTTAGGAATAAATCTCCTTCGTCTACTTTTAATTTTTGTAAAAAACCTTGGCTTTTAAAAGACAAACTTAGCGTTCGTTTAAAAGCTAAAACCCCAGTTCTATTAATTTTTTCAGTTAATGCCTCAGCTTCTATTAATATCACCTGGTAATTACTGTTTGCGGTAGCTGTGAATGAAAAACCTGTCAGCACAAGAAAATAAAACATAACAAATACACAACTCATTTTTAGGTGAATTGAAGTGCGGTAAAATTTAAATGTCTCTACAAAGTAAGCTTTCATATCTTAAAAATATTCAATAAATTAATGATTTTTTATCGTGTCAACTTTAGGTACTTTCATCAAAAATGTAATTTTTTTTGATAGCTAATTAACCTTATAATTATTATCGACTTACTTAAAATATACTTTTTAATTAAATAATAATAGCAAATCGTAAAATTTTATCACTCATTACTAGACAAATTTAACGATAAACTATAAAATTTCCGCGCTCAACTATGAGCATCCACCCTTAGCTCAGCTGGATAGAGCGTCGCCCTCCGGAGGCGAAGGTCGCAGGTTCGAATCCTGCAGGGTGGGCCACTTCAATAATTCAACTAAATCTGTCATGATTAACTTGCTCATAATTGCAACATCTTATAAGTTACTTTAACGCAAATGCTTTTAGTTTATTTGGAAAAAAAGACATGACTCAAGCAAATAATTTCGACCAGTTATGCTCTGTCACCTTATTAGGTAATTTAGTAGCGACACCTGATATTAGATATCGTACTAACCCTATAGTTGCAGTAAGTGAAATTACTATTGCTACTCACAGCAAATGGCTAGACAAAAAAACTAACAATTATAAAGAGTGGACAAGTTATCACCAAATTAAAGTTGTCGGTCCTATGGTTGAGAAAACACTATTGAATGCTAAAAAGGGAGATTTAATGCTGATTCAGGGATACCTATCAAGCACGTCCTCTAATAAAGACGAAACTCAATCTCCAAACATTACAGCAAGCTTTATACAAAAATTTTCAAAAGGTTACAGTGAATCTATCAACCAAATACATTGCAGCGCTGTATTAAATACTTCTATCGAATTAAGAACAACCGAACATGATAAAGAGTTCGTTCAAAATAGTGTGACTATAAATCACCAAGTTTATTGTAATATTAAACAACTATTCAAAAATATAACAACAAAATGCTCTATGCAGGTTTGGGGCAAGCAAGCAAAACAACTAAACGAGAAAGCGCAGCAAGGAGATGTTGTGCTTATTGAAGGAAAACTCAATTATTTAACTTCAACAGACAAATCAGTATACATTGAGGTTACAAAAGTACACTTATTTAAGAGTTAATACCAGAAACTACTGGGGCTTTTTTTCAAAATACGCTACATTATTAAAATTAATTGTTTCAAGCTAAAATATAAGGATTTTATTTAGATAGTATGGGAGATTACTTTAGAGGCAACATAAAAATCATGTTGCAAAGCCTAGTTTTTCTAGGGCTATTTGCATTGCCATTTTTAAGTCATGCATCCACCAAATACAAAACTCATCAAATAGCTAACTTAAAGCACAATATGGTAGTCGACCCTCAGTGGTTGTTGCCTATTGCTAACCCAAACGATAAACAACAATTTTACTTAGCTGACAAATCCGGAAAAATTTACTTAGCTGAAGATGGTGAACTTCGTTCACAACTTTTACTTGATCTATCAACAGTCAATAATGCTGATGCCCCCCACGAAGTCGCTCTTACTTCTTTTGTATTACACCCCGACTTTGCTTTTAGAGATCAAGCTGGATACGGAAAATTTTACACAGCACATGTAGGTAAGCGATCGGTTGAACGTAAAACAAAGCGCCTTCAAGTCAGACAAGAAAATATTGAGTATCATTTTGATGCTGTTATAACAGAATGGCAATTTAATCCAATTAATCATGAAATTATTGAACCTTCAAGCCAACGAGAAATATTACGAATATCGATAGTAGACTCCGTTAACCACATAAAACAATTAGCTTTTAATCCATTCAAAAAGTCATGGAATGATGATTATGGGCTATTGTATTTTTCGTTATTACCCGAAAAGAGCCTTAAATCATTACCACTTTACTCAGGTACTATATTACGAATCAAGCCAGAACGCTTTGGCCGTAAGAATTACACTGTCCCCACTAACAATCCGTTTCTAAAAGACTCAGAAATTAATGATGAAATTATCTTGTTAGGTGCGCAAAATATCCGGACATTTATTTGGCCACAAAAAAATAATGAAAAGTTATCGGTGTTACACCACTATAATAATCAGGAGATATTATCTGTCGCTGAGCTTCGCAGTGATTGGCGTACAACCGCTCCTCAACATCATATTAGCTTCGTAAATACTATTAATAATATTGTCTTATACCAAGGTAGGGTCCTAAGTTCTTTACGTAAAAATCTGCTGTTTTTACAAAATAAGAACCAACAATGGTCGTTACATTCTCTTCTGCTCAGTGATAAAAACGATGTACAGCCACAAATCGAAACAATCCTTGATGTGCCTAAGAATAGTAATTTAGTTATTTTCACTGATACTTTTAATGAACTATTACTGTTAGATCAAAATAATTCCTTGATTTACAGAATTACTCAAGAAAATTCGGCCGCAGCAGGTACTGAAGTAACTCAACAAGAATCAAGCGTTGGCCTAGCAGCTATTACCTTTCTATTGATTATATTTATAATATTTTTTTTCGTCCGATCAAAAAATGCCAGAAAAGGGCTATCGTCATTGGTACAGCGAAGTTATGCTCATATGGAAGTTAGTCAATCAAAACAGCAAATAGGTCTTTATCGTCGTCATCAAACGACAACAGAAACTATCCTTAATATTACAGATTTACAATCCAGTAAAATTAATCTTAACGATGTTGTCATTTCCACTATAAATAAGGAAAGTGGTCTTGGCTTTAGTGATGCACAAGAGCTCGATTTACGTGAGAATTTCGCGAGAGAATATAAAGACAAGATGATTGACGATAAGGTCAGGCAAATTAGCTTAACGCTCAATGACAGTAAACAAGATTACTCTATTTCATTATATGCCCGAAAAGGTAATCAACGCGTAACTAAAAAGCGCTATAAAGATGTAATTGAAGAATTAGTTGACTGGTGTTGGTTAATTGCTAGAAGTATAAATGGCCAAAATACTGGCCAAAGAACACCTCGTCCGACATTAAAATCAACGGCTCCAAAACCAACAAACGATGGCGGCACCCAAACAAATAAAAAGGCGAATAATCAAGAGGCAATTAATAAGGTAATTGCTAAAATGAGTAGCAAAACTCAGACCGCCCAAAAGAACGACTTGTTAGTAAACACAAATCCTCGTAGACCCCTTTCTGACGTTAGTAACCATAACGGCATGATAGACGCTGAACTCGTTAACGCACTGGATAAGCTAGTTAAGCTTAAACAACAAGGCTTTCTTACCGACGACGAGTTTACTAAAGCTAAAGAAAAGCTACTTAGAAATTTAATAAATTAAGAAACCTGAACTCTGGACAAGCAGCACTTGCTCAATACTCCCCTTTACCCGATTCTCAGCGTTAAAACGTCGATAAATAACCCGTTATTCAGATACGTTTTGCCTTGATAATCGAATAAATTGAAACATTGGTAAAGTTTATAGCTACATAATCTTGTAGATTTTGTTCTTAACAACCGTAAGCTGTTGTTTTTACTTAAACATCAAGTACTCATTATCCAGAGTTCAGGTTATGTAAGTTTCTGATATTTCATCCATAAAAGTGTCATTTGCCAAACGGCACAAACAAAAAAGGCCGCTTGCGCGACCTTTTTTAAGTGTTAGTACTAAATCAAGAACTAGTCCATGATTTTAGAAACAACACCAGCACCAACAGTACGACCACCTTCACGGATTGCGAAGCGTAAACCTTCGTCCATCGCTACTGGGTTGATAAGCTCTACAACAAACTTCAAGTTGTCGCCAGGCATTACCATTTCAACACCTTCAGGAAGCTCTACAGCACCTGTGATATCTGTTGTACGGAAGTAAAACTGTGGACGGTATCCTTTGAAGAATGGAGTATGACGACCACCTTCATCTTTACTTAATACATATACTTCAGACTCGAATTTAGTGTGAGGTAAGATTGAACCAGGAGCACAAAGTACTTGACCACGTTCAACATCTTCACGTTTAAGACCACGTAGAAGAACACCACAGTTCTCGCCAGCACGACCTTCGTCAAGAAGCTTAC
>JALJPB010000074.1 GCA_022969175.1 Colwellia sp.
ATCGGTATTGGTAATGGCTTTGAAATGTCAACATCGGTAACTGCTGGAGCCGTTATTTCAGGTGCTTATTTTGGTGATAAATTATCACCTTTGTCTGAAACAACGAATCTTGCGCCTGCTGTTGCCGGTAGTGAATTATTTGCTCATATTCGTTATATGTTATGGACAACAATCCCTTCAATCTCAATTGCCCTTGTTTTATTTCTAATTATTGGTTTTAATCACTCTTCAGATAATGTCGGTAGTACTGATTCTATCGAAACATTAACCCAGACTTTAGAGTCTACCTATAATATTACCGTTTTTAATTTAATACCTTTATTTGTATTGCTGGTTTTAGCTGTTAAGAAAATGCCGGCTTTTCCAGCCGTAGCTATTGGCGCTATTGTCGGAGCTATATGGGCCGGAATTTTTCAGCAAGAGTTAATTCTAACTATGGCTGCAGAAATTGCCCAAAGTGCTGCTTATGATAGTGCTATTGGCCAAGGTTTAGATGTTAAAGCAGCAATGGCCGCTGGAATTAGTGCTTCAGCCATAGCAATGGAACAAGTTTTCTCTTCTAATTTAATAATTATTTGGACTGCATTTTTTGATGGCGTAGTCGTTAATACCGGCAATAGTGAAATTGATGAATTGTTGAGCCGAGGCGGCATGTCAGGCATGCTAAATACTATTTGGTTGGTAATGTGTGCGTTAAGCTTTGGCGCTGTATTAGAGCATCTTGGCATGTTAAGAAGATTCGTTGACTCTATTTTAAAAACGGCAAAATCCACAGGAAGTTTAATCGCAAGTACCGTAGCAACTTGCATAGGCACAAACTTAATCACGGCTGATCAATATATGGCAATTGTGATGCCTGGTAGAATGTACAAAGAAGAATATGAGCGAAGAGGATTAGACCCTGTTGTTTTAAGTCGAACCCTAGAAGACTCTGGAACAATTACTTCGCCATTAATTCCATGGAATACCTGTGGCGCATTTATGTTTGGTGCCTTAGCATTAACATCGTATGACTATATTTTTTATTGTTTCTTTAATTTAATTAATCCAATATTAGCTCTGATCTATGGCTTCATGGGCTTTAAAATTAAAAAATTAGTGGAAAACACTTAAATATAGAAGATTAAATAATTATTCAAAAATTATAATAGCCTGCTAAATTCATTATTGGCAGGCTTTTTTATTCAATAAAAATCATTTTTACGTGCATTTTTAATAAGTAACATATTGGACATTTTATGACAGATTTTAAGACACTCTACCTAGCCGATTATCAATCACCTGAATTTTCCATTGAGACAGTAGATTTAACATTTGAGTTGTCAGACAGAAAAACAATAGTGACAAGCATTTTAAACATTAAACGAGTAGGGAAGAGCACATCCCCTTTGATACTTAATGGTCAACAATTAACACTTATTCGCCTTAAATTAAACAACATTGAAATGACATCAGAAAAATACCATGTCAATGATGAGTATTTGGAAGTTAATACCACACAAGATAATTTCACTTTGATGGTAGTCACTGAAATTAACCCTATTGAGAATACTTCTTTAGAAGGTTTATATAAATCCGGTGAGGCTTTTTGTACTCAATGTGAGGCAGAGGGGTTTAGGCGCATAACTTATTATTTAGACCGTCCCGATATTATGGCAATTTTTACCTGTAAAATTATTGCAGATAAACAACACTTCCCTTCCTTATTGTCCAACGGTAACAAAATAGACTCAGGCGATTTAGCCAATGGACAACACTTTGTTCAATGGCATGACCCTTTTCCTAAGCCTTCTTATCTATTTGCTGTAGTTGCCGGTAGTTTTGACCTACTTACAGATAAATTTGTCACGATGTCAGGAAAAGAGGTTGATCTCGAAATTTATGTCGATAAAGGCAATTTGAGTAAAACAGCACATGCCATGCAAGCATTGAAAAACTCAATGCGCTGGGATGAAGAAACTTTCTGCCTTGAATACGACCTTGATGTCTATATGATCGTGGCGGTCGATTTTTTCAATATGGGGGCGATGGAAAATAAAGGCTTGAATGTATTTAATAGTAAATTCGTTTTAGCCGATGAGAAAAGTGCAACCGATATAGATTATTTTAATATTGAGGCAGTTATCGGCCATGAATACTTTCATAACTGGACAGGTAATCGAGTCACTTGTCGAGATTGGTTTCAATTAAGCTTGAAAGAGGGCTTGACCGTATTTAGGGATCAACAATTTAGTGCCGATATGAACAGTACCACCGTTACCCGAATTAGAAATGTTCGCCATTTAAGAGCATTACAGTTCGCCGAGGATGCAGGGCCAATGTCGCATCCGATCAGGCCAGAAAAAGTAGTAGAAATGAATAACTTTTATACGTTAACCGTCTATGAGAAAGGAGCTGAAGTTATTCGTATGATACATACATTACTGGGCACGGAAGGGTTTAATGCGGGGATGGCGTTATACTTTAAACGCTTTGATGGTCAAGCGGTTACTTGTGATGATTTTGTCGATGCGATGACTGACGCTTCTGGAGTTGATTTAACACAATTTAAACGTTGGTATAGCCAATCAGGCACACCAATATTGACAGTATCAACGTCATTTGATCAATCGTCAGAGAAATTTTCATTAACTATTTCTCAAAATAACTCTCAAAATAATAATGAAGAAAATTTACCTTTGCATGTACCAATAAATATTGAGTTGATTAATCATAACGGTCAATCAAGTGAGTCTCATTTGCTAGAGCTGACAGAAGCTAAGAAAACTTGGCTGTTTGATTCACATAATGAAGAGCCTATCGTTGCATTCTTGGCTGGATTTTCAGCCCCAGTAAATGTAGATTTTACTCAAACAGATGAAGAACTCAGTATTATCATTACGCATGCAACTGACGGTTTTTGTCGTTGGGATGCCGGACAAAAGTTAATGATAAATTATATTAAAATATTAACGCTAGATATCAATATTTCTTTGCCAATTAATTTACTGGATATGTTTCGTAGCATCTTAAAGTCAGCTAGTGGTATGGGGTGCAATATTGATAAAGCTTTTATTGCTGAGCAATTGGTTTTGCCAACGTTCGATGAGGTCTGTGCGTTAATTGATGAAGTTGATCCTATTGCATTATTAACGGCTTTGGAAAAATTAAAACTCTTTATCATTCAAGGTCTCGAAACCGAATTTCTTAATTGTTATCATCATTGCTCTGAGCTGTTATCTACTGAAACTAAAGAGGAAGTCGCAACTAGGGCATTAAAAAATACTTGTTTGTCTTATCTTGCGCTTTTACCTGATCAAATTGATCTCGTTGAATCACAATTCAGTCTTGCTACTAATATGACCGATACCCTTGCAGCGCTTCAATCTTCTGCATCAAATAATCTAATTTGTTTTGAGTCTCAAATGCAGTCTTTTGAACAAATATGGTCTGAAACCGCATTGGTAATGGATAAATGGTTCATACTCAATGCTAGTTTATCGAGTGAACTTATTTTTGACCACTTAGAGTCGTTACTAAAACATCCCTTATTTAGTTTGAAAAACCCAAACAGAGCACGATCACTTATTGGCGCTTTCACCGCACATAACCCGAAATACTTTCATTGTATAACAGGCAGGGGTTATCAGTTTCTTGGAAAACAAATAACGTTACTTAACTCAATAAACCCTCAGGTTGCTTCTCGTTTAATTACGCCATTAATTCAATACAAAAGTGTAGATAAGCAAAGACAGCAATTAATGAAAGTTGAGTTAGTTAAGTTAAAAGAGATGAAAGGTCTGTCAAAGGATTTACTAGAAAAACTCAATGCGGCAATATCTTAATTGTCTAACTTTAACGCTAAAATTATGAATGTAGAGTTGTGAAATATTATTTTGCTATCAAAATGAGTAATGCGGATTACTTGCCTTATTATAAAGGGCAGTTACATTCGATAGTGGTTACTTCTACTACAGGAGTAAGGGTTCAATTTCCAGCTATGCACCTCAGGAAGTATTTAACCTCGGTAGGTATAGAGGGTTTTTTTTGTATGGAAACAAAAAATAATAAATTTTTATCATTGAATAAATTAGCTGTTTAGAGCTTTTGCTTTAAACAGTGGTCAGACCATTCTTTTTGTGCAGTGGTCTGTCCACATCCCTCATCATAGCGTGTAAATCTTCTGTTTCCCCTTTCGTTTTAAACGCGCGTTTTAAACAAGGGGTGTAATAAGCATTTTTATTGTTCACAAGTCATTAAAACCCTGAGCCCATACAATTGTTATTTAGTCTTGCGCCCTAAGTAAAATGATGCAATTATTGTTTTATCCACATTGTGGGAAGTTAAATAACAAATTAATAATAATAGAGCAAAAAATAATATACTTTGTTTAAATCTGGGGAGAGAATAAATGAAACGAAGCCCGCGCGATAAGTTTTATAAAAAACCATTAGCGGTAAGCATTACTGCTGCGCTTATGGCTTTTGCGTCGAGTAATGTCTTAGCAAAGAATTTTGATGTAGGAAATTTTGAAATCAGTTTTGATTCAACATTTTCAGTTGGCTCTAGTTGGCGTGTAGAAAATCGAAACTGGGATGACAACATTGGTAAATCAAATAACTTAAATAATGGTTTTGATTTTAGCCAGTACAATGCCGCACTAAATGCAAACCCTATAAATACCACTATTTGGAATGGTGCCGGCGCATATTCAAATAACGGTGATAATGGCAATTTAAACTATGATGCAGGTGAAGCGTTTTCACAAATTTTCAAAGGCACCCATGAATTAGATATTCGTTATAATAACATCGGGATTTTTGTTCGTGGCATGTATTACTACGACAATGCCATGATGAATAGTGACAGAGACTGGACCAATCCTGTTTCAGGTCAAGTGAACAACCCTTGTGATAACAAAGACGCCAAAGAGGTAGTTTGTCAAGACCTGCGTTTGCTCGATGCTTTTATTTACGGTGATTTTGACTTAGGTGACATGCCGTTATCTGTTCGAGTGGGTAATCAAATTATTAGTTGGGGTGAAAGTACCTTAATTTCACATGGTATCAGCGAATTAAATCCTGTTGATGTTGCTCGACTTAAAGCTCCCGGTGCTGAATTAAAAGAAGCTTTTATTCCCTTTGGAGCAGTATGGGCATCATTAGGTGTTACTGATAACTTTAATATTGAAGCTTTTTATCAATACAGTTGGGAAAAAACAATTCTGCCACCACCAGGTAGTTATTTTTCTACTAACGATTTTGCTGGAGACGGCGGTTCTAATAACCTAGTGCAATTAGGTTTCTCTGGTAATCCAGATATTGATATAACTACGTTAGTTGCTGGTTTAAATCAAATTGGTGATTTAGCTCGTGCTGGTCATCCTGCAGCAGGGGAAGCTTACTTAGCTTACCCAACAAAAGTGACATTAAGAGCCCCAGGCTCTCAAGCAGGAGATGATCCTGATGATGGTGGTCAATATGGTTTGCGTTTATCATGGTATATACCAGAATTAAACGATACAGAACTCAGCCTTTATTACATGAATTACCATAGTCGTCGTCCTATATTTGCCGGGCAAACAGCTAATTTTACTGCAGAGAGTCTTGGCCATGATGTAAATTACCTTGCAATGAATCCTAATATCACCGAACAAGATATTTATGATAATTTGTCATCATTTTCTCAACTTAAACTTCAATACCCAGAAGACATTAAATTATACGGTTTGAGTTTCAATACCACAGTTGGTACTACCGCGTTAGCTGGTGAGATAAGCTATCGTCAAGATGAACCGCTTCAAATTGATGATGTTGAACTATTATTTGCAGCTATGCCCCAACAGCTAGCTAACAGTGTTCCTGGTTACGAATTTTTTGAAGGTATTTCGCAATTGACTGACGAAAATGGTCAACCTCTTGCTCCTGGAATTGTTGCGGATGGTTACATATTATCTGACACTGTTCAGGCGCAGATGACATTAACTCATCTATGGGGTCCAAGTTTTGGTGCTGCCCAATTTGTTACCTTGTTAGAAATTGGCGGTATTAACATTAACGATATGCCAGAGCAAAGCGACTTGCGCTTAAATGGTCCAGGAACAGATAGGAATGGTGGCATAGCTTCTGCTCCTGGTCTTGAAATGATTGTTCAAGATGGTGTTGAAACTAACCCATTCCCAACTGAGTTTGCTTGGGGTTACCGTGTTATAGCAAAATTAGAATATACCAACGTATTTGCCGGAATAAACATTAATCCAAGAGTTGTTTTCTCACATGATGTTGATGGTATAACTCCAGATCCTTTATTCTTGTTTGTTGAAGATCGTAAATCTGTTGCTTTAGGTGTTAATTTTGATTACCAAAGCCGCTGGTCTGCTGATTTTAGTTATAACGCTTTCTTTGATGGTGTTGGTACAACTAATCGCATATCTGATCGTGACTTTGTTTCGTTTAGTATTTCATATTCTATCTAAAGGCATTAATTATGAAAAATATTACAATGTTATCGCTGGCTATCACGCTAGCACTATCAGCAAGTGGCAATGCCTTTGCTAAAACTACCTCAGCAGAAGCTGCAAAACTTGATGCAGAACTCACGCCTATAGGGGGAATTAGAGCAGGTAACGCTGATGGCTCTATTCCAAAATGGACCGGTGGTATTACCTCTGTACCTGCTGGGTACACCGTAGGTGACCATCACCCAGATCCTTTTTCCGCGGATAAGGTTAGTTATAAGATCACAGCAAAAAATGTTGCAGAATATAAAGATATTTTGACACCAGGGCAAGTCAAGTTGTTTGAAACATACCCTGACACTTTTAGCATGAATGTTTATCAAACGCGTCGCTCTGCATCATACCCAGAACACGTTTATAAAGCCGTTAAAGCTAATGCTACCCGTTCAGAATTGGTTGAAGGTGGCAATGGTATTAAGCAAGCTGCGATAGGTGTTCCGTTCCCTATTCCAAAAACAGGTTTAGAAGCTATCTGGAATCATACACTTCGCTATCGCGGTGAAGCGGTTGTTCGTCAAGGTGGACAAGCTGCACCAACTAAAGGTGGTGATTATACTTTTATTGGCTTTGATGATCAGTTAATGATCCCATATAGCGTAAAAGGTACTGCTCCAGAGACCTTAGAAAAAACTAATATTTTGTTTAAGTTTAAACAAAAAGTAACTGAACCGGCACGTTTGTCAGGTACCGCATTATTAGTTCATGAAACAATGGACCAAATCAAAACACCTCGCCAAGCTTGGACTTACAATACGGGTCAACGTCGTGTACGTCGTGCTCCCAATGTTGCTTATGACGCGCCTGGTACTGGTTCTGATGGATTAAGACTAACAGATGACTTTGATATGTATAACGGTGCTCCTGATCGTTACACTTGGACATTAAAAGGAAAAAAAGAGTTATTAATTCCTTACAATGATTATAAATTACATAGTGATAAGGTCAGTTATAGCGATATCTTACACCCTGGTCATATTAACCCTGAGTTAGTACGTTATGAAAAACATCGTGTTTGGGTTGTTGAGGCTAATTTAAAAGAGGGCACTCGACATACTTATAAGAAACGTGTTTTCTACATAGATGAAGACAGTTGGCAAGTTGCCATCACTGATATTTATGATAACAGGGATGAACTTTATCGTGTTGGGGTTGCTCATGGTATTAATTACTATGAAGTTCCTACTCAATGGTCTACTCTTGAAGTATTCCATGATTTACAATCACGTCGTTATATTGCTATGGGTCTTGATAACGAATCGAAAATGTACGACTTTTCGGTTGAGTTAAAAGACAAAAGTTTTACACCTTCAGCATTAAGGCGTGAAGGGCGTAGATAATAATTAGTAAATATATAAACGGCTGGCTTATGTCAGCCGTTTTTGTGTAGGAGTTTTGTTTTAGATGTTTTTTTGACCACGTAAAGTCATCGCGCAATTTTTTATTTATATTTTGTTTTATTTGTTTATAAAGTTTTTGTTTTTATTTCCTCTCATCAATTAAAGAGTGTGCTCATTTATGAAGCCAATATTTTCTTTTATTCTTAGTTTCATTGTTTGCTTATCCATGGTTGCAAATGCTGAAACTTCTCCATCAATTAATGCTTCACTAGCACCACAATCATTACTCTTAGATATTACCCTCGCGGATGAGTCTAGAATAGTTGCTGTTGGGGAAAGAGGGCATATTTTAACATCAATTGATGCTATTACATGGCAACAAGCAAATGTCCCCATTCAGTCTACTCTTACCAGTGTGTTTTTTCTTAATGGGTTATTAGGATGGGCAGTCGGTCACGACGCAAGTATTTTACATACCCTTGATGGAGGTAATAATTGGCATATACAACAATATCTACCTTCACTAGAAAAGCCTTTACTTGATATTTTATTTAAAGACAAAAATAACGGCATAGCTATAGGCGCTTATGGACAGTTCTTTCGAACGATTGATGGCGGAAAAAATTGGTCTTTTGAATTTCACGAAGAGTTTTTATTGGCAGAAGATGAAGAATACCTCAATGAACTGAAATTAGAAGATGAAGAAGTCTACTTGGATGAGAGAGCAAGTATATTACCCCATTTTAACCGTTTATTTCGGGATGGCAGAACGCTATATATGGTGGGTGAAATAGGTTTAATCGCTAAAAGTAATGATTTTGGCAAAACGTGGCACTCATTTGATGAAATATATCAGGGATCTTTTTTTGATGTCACACGCACTTACGAGGGGACTTTATTAATAGCAGGTCTTCGAGGCAATGTTTTTAGAAGTTTGAAAAATGGTATAACTTGGCAAAGCATTAAAACAGGAACGGCTAGCTCAATAAACAGTATTGTTTTAGGGGATAATGGAACTATTTATTTATTAGGTAATAATGGCGTATTTCTAATTAGCAAAGATGATGGAAAAACCTTTATATCCCGTACACAAGATGATGGTAAACCTCTTATTGCAGGTGTTTGGTTTAACGGCAAAATTATTGCTGTCTCAGATGTTGGTATTAAAACGGTTACAACGTTAGTTTCCACTATTACTTCGGGATTAAAATAATAAGATGAATATTGATTCTTTAATAAACCGCTTAGAGATTACCCTTTTTCGCCACCGGCTTCTTGTCTTAGCCTCATTTGTAGTGGTCAGTGTATTTTTACTTTTTCAAGCAACTCAAATTAAACTAGATGCCTCTTTTACTAAAAACATTCCTTTAAATCATAGCTATATGAAAACTTATTTGAAACATCAAAAAAACTTTGGTGGGGCAAATAGTATTCTAATTTCAGTTTGTAATAATGGTGACGATATTTTTAATGAGACATTTTTTGATGCACTAAAAGGCGTGCACGATAAATTATTTTTTATTCCAGGTGTCGATCGTATTCAAGTTAAATCTTTATTTTCTCCTAGCACACGTTTTGTTGAAGTGGTTGAAGATGGATTTGCTGGGGGGCCTGTTATCCCCGCTGATTTCAGAGCAGATACACAAGGGTTAGCTATTGTAAAAGCTAATATCGAAAAGGCAGGTATTGTTGGTAGTATTGTCGCAGATGATTATAGCTGTGCAATGGTCAAATCTTCATTAATGGAAAGTGATCCTCAAACAGGAGAAAAGCTTAATACCATTGATTTTGCTAACAAATTAGAAATTGAAATTCGTCAAGAATTTGAAAAAGACAATATCAGTATCCACATTATTGGTTTTGCAAAAATGGTTGGTGATGTTGCAGAAGGCGCCAAAGGCGTAGTTGCCTTTTTTGGTATCGCTATAGCAATAACTGCAGTGATGGTATTTCTCTTTTGTAAATCTATAAGTTTAACCATGTTACCTATCATGTGTTCATTGATTGCGGTTATTTGGCAAATGGGTATGTTGTCAACGTTAGGGTTCGGTCTGGATCCAATGTCTATTTTGATCCCGTTTTTAGTTTTTGCTATTGGTGTCAGCCATGGGGTGCAAATGATTAATTCGGTGGTTAAGCAAGTGGCGAAAGGTCAAAGTAGCATAGCTGCAGCACAACATAGTTTTAGAGCATTGTTGATACCTGGTGGCATTGCTTTACTGTCTGATACTGTTGGGTTTTTAACATTATTGTCGATTGATATTGGTATCATACGTGAATTGGCTATTACTGCATCTTTAGGTGTGGCGATGATTATTTTAACTAACCTAATTCTACTGCCTTTATTAGTTTCTTATTTAAAAATATCAACCAACCAATCGAAAAGTCAATCTTCAAATGATGCACCAGTTATATGGTCTATCATGGCAAAATTTGCAACAAAAGGACCCGCTACCGTTATTTTGATATTAACAGCGGGGCTTTATATATTAAGTTTTATTCACTCTCAAAACATGAAGATTGGTGAGTTACATGCTGGTGCACCTGCTTTACATGAGACTTCAAGATATAACCAAGATACCTTTTTGATTACTGACAAATATGCTATTAGTGTCGATTATATGTCTGTTATTGTTGAAACTGAAAAAGATGCTTGTACCTATCATGAAAACTTGTCAATAATTGATAAATTTCAATGGCAGATGGAAAACGTAAAAGGTGTTCAGTCGGCAGTGAGTTTATCGTCAATATCTAAACTTGTGAATGCCGGTTATAACGAAGGTAACCCTAAGTGGCGCGTATTATCCAGAAATCAACAAACCCTAGTACAATCTATTGCTCGGGTACCAACATCAAGTGGCTTGCTTAATAGTGACTGTAGTGTGATGCCTGTTATTCTCTTTTTAGAAGATCATAAAGCTGACACCATTAATCGTGTTATCGACAATGTTAAATTAGCGGCAGACAAGTTAAATACAGATAAGTTAACATTTAAACTTGCCTCCGGCCCTGTGGGGGTTATGGCTGCAACCAACGAAGCTGTCGAAGCTGCACAATTGCCGATGATGTTGTATGTTTATGGCGCTGTTATTATATTGTGTTTGATTAGCTTTAAAAGTGTTAGAGCAACCATTGTGGTTGTGCTACCTCTGTATGTAGTGTCAACATTAGCTCAATCGCTAATGACAAGTTTAAATATTGGCTTAACGGTTTCTACTTTACCTGTAATAGCTTTAGGTGTCGGCATTGGGGTTGATTATGGTATTTATATATTATCTACCATGAGTCAGCAACTGCGAAATGGGGTTAATGTAGAGCAAGCGTATTTATCAGCATTGAGAGAGCGAGGTAGTGCAGTGTTAATTACCGGAGTTACACTCGCGATAGGCGTTTCAACTTGGTTTTTATCAGATTTGAAATTTCAAGTAGATATGGGGATTTTATTAACCTTTATGTTCTTAGTTAATATGCTCGCAGCCGTTATTGTTTTACCCGCCTTAGCCGCATTCTTATGGCCAGTGAAAAACACAGAAGAAAAGGAAGTTATTAAAACCTAAAAATACAGTAATCCATAAAAGCTGGTATGAATGTCAGCTTTTTATGGATAATCAATAAAACGGGTGATTATCTTAAAGTGATTTACCAATATAACTGGCAATTTAAGTTATATTGGTAATAAAACTAACCTTTATGGGATAAATGACCACTTTTATAATTATAAATGTAATTTTGTTATCAAAATAAAAAAAAGTAATTTATTTTACCCTATCTTTTAATTGCATAAATAAACGAAAATACCTTTCAAAGACTCTGTTCTATCTAGTTACAGTGAATAATTAATTAGCAGCGTTACAGTATTTTGCCTAAGACTACGTTTTACTTCGTATTTGTAATAAAATAACACTCGCAATCCCTTAGATTTATTAATAAAATCACCTTAAATTCTATTTTAGGCTATCTTAAATAGAGACTAATAAGAATAAACAACAAAAACATAATAAATATACAACAAATTATTACAAGCTTACTCTTATACAAAAGAGAAAAGGAAAACAGCATGGCGTTAGTTGAAGGTTCACCCTCGGTTATACTTAAAAGTGTTGCTAAATTAATACAACAAAAAGTTCCAACAGAAACAGCCCCTTTGCTTGAGCAATTCTCAAGCTTATTATATGGCAATATTTCAAGCTTAGATCTAGATCATCGTAATGAGAGTGATATGTACGGTGCAACATTAAGTTTGTGGAATGCACTTAATGGCCATCAAGATGATAGTCCTGTTATTAAAGTTTTTAACCCTGAAGTTTCTAAGCATGGTTGGAAATCAAGCCATACGATTATTGAAATTATAGTTAAAGATATGCCATTTTTGGTGGATTCTGTACGTATTGCTCTAAATCGTTTAGGGCTATCACCTCATTTATTATTAAATGCCCCTATTAATATAGTTCGAGATCATGAAGGTGCTGTTACTCACTTGTCTTCTTCTTCGGCTAATCTAATTAAAACAACTTCTGTTGAAACTGTTTTTTTTATTGAAATTGACCGTCAAACTGAGCAATCAGCATTAGATAATGTTGCGCAGGAGTTACGCTCGGTGGTGAGTGATATTTCACTAACTGTTGGTG
The DNA here is from genome assembly GCA_022969175.1 of Colwellia sp. Classification (GTDB taxonomy): domain Bacteria; phylum Pseudomonadota; class Gammaproteobacteria; order Enterobacterales; family Alteromonadaceae; genus JALJPB01. Next base: position 12,462 of record JALJPB010000074.1, read on the forward strand.
ACTGGCAACCTATGTTATCACGCTTAAAAGAAGTGATAACAGAAGTAAAAAAAGCAAAACTGCCTTGTTCTAAAAAAGAGCAAGAAAATGCGTTGGCCTTTTTAGGATGGGTTTCAGAAAATAACTTCACTATTATGGGTTACCGTTCATACGATGTTAAAGTATTAAAAGGTGATGTTGCGCTTGAAGCGGATGTAAAAACTAGTTTGGGGTTAATGAAAAACTCTACAGGTACCAAACAGCGGTTAATTTCCTCACTAAGTGAATCGGCAAGAGAATTTGCTTTAGGTAATAATTTATTGATCCTAACGAAAACAAATTCGCGTTCTAGAGTACACCGCCCAGCACAACTTGATTATATTGGTATCAAACGTTTTGATAAAGAAGGTAATGTAGTAGGAGAAGACCGTTTTATTGGTTTGTTTGGTTCAGCTTATTATACTAATAGCGCGCTAAATTTGCCTCTGATTGGCGCTAAAGTTAACGATGTCTGCGACTCTTCTGGTTTTGCCAAAGGTTCACATGCCTATAAATCTTTAATTAACATTTTAGAAACTTACCCTAGAGATGAAATACTCCAATCAAGCACGGATGAGTTACTGACTAATGTATTAGGTATCTTGCGTATGCAAGAGCGTGACTATACCGGTTTATTTGTTCGCAGAGATGCTTTTGACCGTTTTTATTCTTGTATGGTGTATGTTCCTCGTGAGCGCTATAACACTCAATTGCGTATGGATACTCAACAATTATTAAAAGAAGCACTAGGTAGTTTTGAAGATGTTGAATTTACGACTTATTTTTCTGAGTCAGTTCAAGCACGTACTCATTACATTGTTCGAGTAAATTCCACAAAAGCAGATATTAACGTGAAACAAATTGAAAAGAATTTAAATGAAGCAGCCCGCAGTTGGGGTGATAAGTTAGCAACCACTTTAAAATCACATAAAGGTGAGGCAAAAGGTAAAAAATTAAGTCGTAAATATTCTCACTTCCCGCAAGCTTATAAAGATGAAGTATTGCCTGGTACCGCAATTGTTGATATCGAAAAGCTTGAAGCACTCAATAGCGATAATCAGTTAGAAATGCTGTTTTATCAACCTCAGGAAGAAAAAGTAGGTAGTCGATTAGTTAAATTAAAGCTCTTTCATGCGGGAGAGCCGTTACACCTTAGTGATGTTTTACCGATTTTAGAAAACTTTGGTTTACGTGTTATTGGTGAAAGTCCATATTTGATCAGAACATCAATTGGTGAAAAGTATTGGATTTTAGACTTTTCAATGTTACTTACCGGTGACGGAGAATTTAACTTAGAGATAGTACAAACATTGTTCCAAGACGCTTTTGCTAAAGTCTGGGGCGGTGCACTAGAAGATGACGGCTTTAACCGATTAATTTTAGGGGCTGAGTTAGGCGGGCGTGAAGTTTCAATTATACGTGCCTTTGCAAAATATGAGCGCCAAATTGGCGGTACTTTTAGTCAAAGTTATATTGAAAACACCTTTGCTCGTTATCCTAACTTGGCTGAGCTATTAATAAAACTCTTTACCATTCGTTTTGACCCTAAAATTCATGGCACAGCTAAAGCATCAGAAAAAGTTGTTGCTAAACTTCGAGACGAAATAGAGTCGTCATTAGATAACGTCGCTAACCTTGACGATGACAGAATTATTCGACGTTTTGTTGAAATGATCAACGCAACTATTCGAACGAATTACTTTCAAGCTGATCCGGTGACCGGTGAAAAAGCCTATATTTCATTTAAGATATTACCAGAACAAATTGCCGACGTACCATTACCCGTTCCGAAATTTGAAATCTTTGTTTATTCACCTCAAATTGAAGGGGTGCATCTTCGTGGCGGTAAAGTTGCCCGTGGTGGTTTACGTTGGTCTGACAGACGCGAAGATTTTAGAACTGAAGTTTTAGGTTTAGTTAAAGCCCAGCAAGTTAAAAATACCGTCATTGTGCCTGTGGGAGCAAAAGGTGGTTTTGTTTGTAAACAATTACCACAGGGTAGCCGCCAAGAAATATTTGAAGCAGGCCGTGAATGTTATAAAACCTTTATCCGCGCATTATTAGATATTACCGATAATATTGTTGCAGGTGAAGTCGTTCCTCCTGTTGATGTTGTTCGTTACGATGACGATGATGCCTATTTAGTTGTTGCTGCAGATAAAGGCACTGCAACATTCTCAGATACTGCCAATGCAATTTCAGATGAATACAACTTCTGGCTAGGTGATGCTTTTGCCTCTGGTGGTAGTGTTGGTTATGATCATAAAGTCATGGGGATTACTGCAAAAGGCGCATGGGAGTCAGTTAAACGTCATTTCCGTGAAATGGATATAGATTGTCAAACAACAGACTTTACTGTTGTTGGTATTGGAGATATGGCTGGAGATGTATTTGGTAACGGCATGTTGTTATCAAAACATATTCGTTTGCAAGCTGCATTTAACCATATGCATATCTTCGTTGATCCTAACCCAGATGCAGTCTCTTCATATAAAGAGCGTGAACGATTATTTAATACTCCAGGTTGTTCTTGGGAAGATTATGATAAAAAGTTAATTTCAGAAGGTGGAGTGATTTTTAACCGCTCTGCTAAATCTTTAAAATTAACACCGCAAATTAAAAAAATGATTGGTAGCCAAAAACAATCAATGTCGCCATTAGAGTTAATACAAGCTTTGCTTAAAATGAAAGTTGATTTGTTATGGAATGGTGGTATTGGCACTTATGTTAAAGGCTCTAGTGAAACACACCTAGAAGTTGGTGACAGAGCTAATGATGCATTGCGAATTAATGGTTGTGACCTACAAGCAAAAGTTGTTGGCGAAGGTGGTAACTTAGGTTTAACACAATTAGGTCGAATTGAGTCGGCTATGCATGGTGTTCGCATAAATGCTGACTCTGTTGATAACGTTGCAGGTGTTGACTGTTCTGATAACGAAGTAAACATCAAAATAATGCTAAATGGTTTAGTTCAAAATGGTGATTTAACTGTTAAACAGCGTAATCAGCTACTTTACGATATGACAGATGAAGTATCTGAAATCGTATTAGAAGATTGTTATCGTCAAACTCATTCATTATCAATTACTGCTATGCGCGGAGCTAGTCAGTTAAAAGAGCAAACTCGATTTATACATGAATTAGAGCGGGCAGGAAAACTCGACAGAGCATTAGAATTTATTCCTAATGATGATGAAATTGCTGACCGATTATCACAAGGAAAAGGCTTAACTCGACCAGAGCTTTCTGTATTGCTTGCTTATAGTAAAATGGTATTGAAAGAAGATTTAGTTTGTCCTGAAATTACTGATAACCCATTTCATGACCGTTTACTTGTCAATGCCTTTCCAAAGCAGATACGTGATAATTATCGTGCTCAAATGCAAGAGCACCCACTTCGAGCTGAAATTATTGCCACCAAACTTGCCAATAATATTGGTAATGATATGGGCTTTAATTTTGTTAATCGTATGCACGAAGAAACGGGAGCTACTGTTGCTGAAATTGCAAACTGTTATGTAATGGCGAGTGAGATTTTTGAATTAAGTGATATTTGGCAGCAAATTACTTTGTTAGATAATAAAATTTCAACATCGATTCAAACTGAAATGTTATTCCAAATGCGAAGAACTGTAAGACGTGCAACACGATGGTTCTTACGTCATCGCAACAAGGCGTTAAACATTGCAGATACGATTAACTTCTATCAACCAACGTTCACTAACTTGTCTAAAAACTTAAATAAATATCTTGTAAAAGAAGAAGTTGAAGAATTACAACGTATCGAAAAAGACTTAGTGAAAGAAGGTGTGCCGAAGACTGTCGCTATTAGAATTTCTCAACTAAGTTCTTTATTCCCGGTAATGGATGTTGCTGATATTACTGAAGTGGCAGAACAAGATATCGAGATGGTTGCAGGCTTATACTTTAGTTTAGGTGTACGTCTAGAGCTTCATTGGTTCTTAGATCAAATAACGGGTCAGCCAGTTTCTAACCATTGGCAAGCATTGGCTAGAGCCTCGTTTAGGGAAGAACTTGATTGGCAGCAACGTGCATTAGCCTTAGTTGTATTACGTTGTAACTGTACAAAATCTGGTATTAGCATTGATCAAATGTTAGATAATTGGATTGAAGCCAATGAGAAACCACTTAGCCGTTGGACCCAAATTCTTTCAGACTTTAGAATTGGACAAACACATGAGTTTGCAAAGTTCTCGGTAGCGTTACGAGAATTAATGTTGCTAAGTTTAAATTGCGACCCTGCTAACTGAGTTAAACAGATACCTTGAAGGTTAATACTTGGCTTTAACCTCAAGAGCTTAACTGATAAAATCCCTCGCAATTGCGGGGGATTTCTATATGCAGTGAACTGTATATAGAAATTAACAGCGTTATCAAATTTTTTAAATTAAGAGGTTTTATGTTTTATTCAGCACTACGTAAGGTACTTTTTCAGTTTGATGCTGAAAGTATTCATGAGTTAACTATTAAAAGTTTAAAAAACACGGGGTCTACACCACTTAACCTTTTATACAAGCAAACGATTTCGGATAAACCTGTTGAAGTTATGGGCATTAAATTTCCTAATCCAGTGGGTCTTGCTGCTGGTTTAGATAAAAATGGTGAATGCATTAATGCTTTTGCCGCCATGGGATTTGGTTTTGTTGAAGTGGGTACGGTAACTCCACGTCCCCAACCGGGAAATGACAAACCAAGAATCTTTCGTATAGTCGAGGCTAACGCTATAATAAACCGAATGGGTTTTAATAATAAAGGCGTTGATTATTTAGTAGAGCAAGTGAAAAAAGCTAAGTTTAAAGGTGTATTAGGGATTAATATTGGTAAAAATAAAGATACTCCCGACGAAAATGCGAAAGATGATTATATTCACTGTATGAGAAAAGTTTATGATCATGCGAGTTACATTACCGTAAATATCTCATCACCCAATACCCCTGGTTTGCGTTCTTTGCAATATGGTGATGCATTAAACGAATTGTTGTCAGCGTTAAAAGATGAACAAAAGCGTTTAGCTCAACAGTTTGATAAATATGTGCCTATTGCCGTTAAAATTGCACCAGATCTTAATGAAGAAGAAGTTAACTCGATAGCTCAATCATTAATTGATAATAATATTGATGGCGTTATTGCCACTAATACCACAATATCTCGAGAAGGTGTTGAAGGTTTAGAGCATGGCGGGGAAGTGGGCGGCTTAAGTGGCGAACCAGTAAAAGACAAAAGTACCCAAGTGATTTCTTTACTTGCCAAAGCACTGGACAATAAATTACCTATTATTGGTGTCGGTGGTATTTCAAGTGGTGAAGATGCTAAAGAAAAGCTAGAGGCCGGAGCAAAACTTGTTCAGGTTTATACTGGTTTTATTTACCAAGGACCTGATCTCGTAAAGCAAATCGTGAATGCTTTATAAGCTAACTTATTCGTATTTATTTCAGTCATCAAGAGAAATTAAATTTTTATTTTCCTTGATGACTTCTGTTAATCAGTTTATGTCATAAACATCCAGTTAGTATTTTTTTCTTATTATTCTCTTTACTTTATCCCTGTCAAATAACATTCACAGCCTTTGTAATTCTAATGTTTCAAAGGTTAAATCAATGTAAAGCCGATGAAATATATGGGCTTTCTTTGATTGTTTTAAATTTTCCATCAGCTTGTTAATTAATTCGTTAGCATTAATATTTTTCCGTCAGCTTTAAATATTGATCTAAGTCAAACTCAGTGATATTTATTATTTAATGGTATGGACCTTGGGCAGGGAAACTATTTTAGCTTCTCATATAAGGCCACCAAGATAACTAATATAAGCAATCCTGGGGAAAGAAATGCAAAACAAAACGAGTAATAATATTTGGAAAAAATCGCTACTGTCAGCGGTAATCACTAGCACACTTTTATTATCTGGTTGTACAGGTGATGACGGTACTGATGGTGCACAAGGAGACCAAGGTATTCAAGGTATCGTTGGTGAAAGTGGAACCGATGGTACAAATGGCGTTGATGGTACTGATGGTTCAAACTCCTCTGGTGTTTACACAACGTCAAATTATGAAATTCCATCAGATTCGATATTCATTGCTCAAGTCCATGAAAGTTTAACTGGCTCTGTGCCGGTTGATGGTGACGACATCACTGAAGCTATAATTACTGCGACATTTGATATTCCAGATGACGCTGTGATTGTATTTCCTCGAGGTCGTTTTATTGTTAAAGATAGTATTACCATTTTTGAAGCCACAGGATTAACCCTAATGGGATACGGTATCAATGAAACGCAATTAGATTTTTCTCAATCAGTGGCTGACGATGCGGTTAAATTTGAAGGCGGACGATCTATTACCATACGAGATTTTAGTGTTTATGAATCACCTAAAAATGGTATTAAAGCAAGCAGTGTTGATGGTATTTATTTTGCCTATACGGGAGCTATTTGGGAGGGCCCTTTAGAGTCAGATAATGGCGCTTATGGCCTGTATCCTGTCAAAAGCAATAATGTTTTATTAGAACATAACTATGCTTACGGCTCTGCCGATGCTGGTATTTATGTTGGTCAATCAACCAACATTGTTGTTAGAAATAACATTGCAAAAAATAATGTTGCGGGCATTGAAATTGAAAATTCGACTTCAGCAGATGTATATAACAATCTAGCTATTGGTAATACTGGGGGTATTTTGGTTTTTGACTTGCCTGGTCTGACTAAAGCTTATGGCGGAAATGTTAGAATTTTCAATAATGATATTTTTGAAAATAATGAAGAGAATGTCGGTAATGGGGTTGTTGGTATTGTTCCTCCTGGTACAGGAAGCTTGATTTTTGCAACTTCTGATGTTGAAATTTACAATAATCATTTTAAAAACAACAATACTTCATCATTATTGTTAACCAGCTATTTTGTTTATGATTCTGACTTTGCTAATTATACCCCTTCACCAACTTACCCTGAAGGGACAAATGGTCAATATGTACAAACCATGTTAAATGGTTGGTCTCCATATATTAAAAATATTTCTGTTCATGACAACATTATCGAACGCTCTGGGGCAAACCCGACAGGGGAGTTAATTAACCAAGAGCTTGATTCCGCAATTCCTGACGTTAATATTATTTCTGGCTTTACCCAAACAACTTCACTTAATACGGTCTTAGGTTTAATTTCAGATCGTGCAGGAGAGAAAATGCCAGCTGTTCTGTATGACGGTATTGGTCAATTTATTATTGATCAAGGCATGCTTGCCGATTTTGATCTTTTATTAGCATTTACTGGTGCGGATGCCTATCTTGATGGCGTAAATTATCAGCCGTATGAAGCCAAAGACCGTGTTTGTGTCATAGATAACTTAGACGGTAATTCGGCGGCATCTGCAGAGGAGTTTACCGAAACTAACATTGGCCTAGTGTTTACTAATGATATTAATGACCTAGTGCCTGCGATCACAAATTCTATCTGGGATCCTGCATCAGGTAATTTACCACCGCCATTGTTTATTACTGAAGATTTTCATGGCAATAGTGAACGGTTAAGTTGTCATCAACCTCGCTTGCCAGCCGCTAAAGTTACTTTTAAAGGCCAAGTTTATGGCTGTGCCGGTGACGATCTTTCTGAAGCTGCTTGCTCTCTTTAATTAACACTCAATTATCTTAACTGATGGCGGTTCGCCGCCATTTGATTGTTTGGATAATTAGTTGTGGGTGAAAACATGAATGTACAAAAGATAAAAACAATTTCTCTATTAGCTATTTTTTCTATCACACTATCTGCTTGTGGGGGAGGTAGCGAAGATAGTGTCAAAGTAATACCGCCAATAGCCATAATTGATAGTGATGGTGACGGTGTAGAAGATAGTAAAGATGCATTTCCAAACGATGCTAGTGAAAGTGTCGATACTGATGGTGATGGCGTTGGCGATAATGCAGATGTTTTTCCAACCGATGTCACCGAATGGGCTGATGAGAATAATAATGGCATAGGTGACAATGCTGATGCATTGCAAGTTAATATTGGCGGCCCAACAGGAGAAGAAGGTGATTGTTCTGCAGTAACAGAAGGTATTAATTGGGATGCTTTATTTACTAAAAACTGTAGTAAGCTTTCAGATTATAACCTTTTTCAAGTGAGTTATGATCCTACCGATAACCCCAATCCAGGAGGGATCCCGTATAGTCTGTCAACGGCTCTGTTTACCGATTATGCAACTAAATATCGTTATGTCTTTATTCCTCAAGGAGGGAAAGCCGAATATACACAATCTGAAGTGCTTAACTTTCCTGTAGGCTCTGTATTAGTGAAAACCTTCGCTATGCCTGCTGATACTTCGTCACGAGAAGGAGAGGAGTTAGTAATAGAGACACGTTTACTTATTCATCGCTCTGATGGATGGATGGCTTTACCGTATTATTGGAACACGGAAGATGACGCTACCTTAGCAATCGCGGGCAAACTAGTTGAAAATACCGTTACAATTCATAATGGGGAAGAATTAAACTTCACTTATGCGGTTCCTAAAGCGACCTCATGTACGAGCTGTCATGCTAGGGCTGGAGTTTTAAAAGCTGATATCTCTCCAATAGGTCCAAAAGCAAGGTTTCTAAATATTGAGCATGAGTATTCCTCAGGCACTGAGAACCAACTAAAACACCTTGAACAGATGCAACTATTAACTGGATTACCTAGCGATATCAGCACTGTTGAAAAGCCATTGGTATTTAATGACAGTATTGAAATTTCTTTATTGAGTGATGAAGAATTAATAGATACAACAGAAGGTTACTTAGACATTAATTGTGCACATTGCCACAGAGATGGAGGTGCAGGCGCAGCTGGTGCAAGTGGTTTACAGCTTGAATATCAAAGAGTTTTCTCTGAAGAAACTGCTAAGTTTGGTGTGTGTAAAACACCAGTCGCAGGTGGACATCAAGATTATTCTTATGATGTTGTGCCAGGTGATCCTGATAGCTCATATTTACACTTTAGAATGAATACCACTGACCCTCGTCATAAAATGCCAGAATTAGGTCGTTCAATAGTGCATACAGAAGGTGTTGCTTTGGTAAGAGAGTGGATTACTCGTTTGCAAGCCCCGAGCTGCCCTTAGCATTTAATTATAGCTAGCGATAAATAAAAAGACCGATAATTGCTAGCCAATTATCGGTCTTTATCATTTTACTGAACCAAGTTACTGGTTATTTTTACTGTTCGTTATAGCCGTCATTATGTACACTCATCACAGCACGACCTGAAGGGTCAGCATTGTTTCGAAAGCTTTCATCCCAAGCCAAAGCTTCAGGTGTACTACAAGCTACTGATTTACCACCGGGAACACATTCAGCTGCTGAAACGAGTGGAAAGTGTCCTTCAAATAGACTGCGATAAAAATAAGCTTCTTTGGTATCAGGTGTATTAAATGGAAATTTAAACTCAGC
>JALJPB010000075.1 GCA_022969175.1 Colwellia sp.
ATGGCTTTTTATTTGCGTAAAAGAAGTTCTAAAAAATACTTTAGTTATCCACCACTAATGATATGTTTTTTGATGACTTTACTATGAGAAAGAGCTTCATTTTCAGGTAAAGGTTCATACCCAGCTAAAAAGTAAATCACTTTTTGTCCACGTTCAGCTAGTTCGATGGCATGTTGGTAATTAATTAATATCGATGAGGATATGCTCTGAGGATATTTATCAGCATCGCGCCTAACATATTCAATTAGATCAAAATTAACTTCATCATCATAAAATACCGCATCGGCAAACTGTAATTCTCTGTGAGCTTTTAACGTTAAATTATCTGGGTCACCATCCTGACTATGAATAAAAACAATTTCACCTATCGGTGGAGAAATCTCTTGTTTTAAGCTGGCAATAAGTTGCTGTTCTGCAGATATGGTATCACCAGTTAAAATTTTCTGTCCAATCGCACCTCGTAATGTATTTTCCCAAAAAGTGCGTCTATTTCTTATGCCTTTAATTCTGGCTTTAACGTGGTCACGAAATTTAAATGAAAAATCGGCGAGTAAACCATAATTATTAGGTAATATTTTTTCAATTTGCTCCCGCAACATTCTGATCAATATTGGTGCACTGCCTGAACTTGAAAGAGCAATGATCATCGGTGTTCGGTCGATAATAGCAGGTGTGATATAGCTACAAAGTTCGGGCTGGTCAACTACATTAATAAGAAGCTTTAATTCAGAGGCCTCCTGATAAACCGCTTCATTAACCTTACTTTGATCCGTTGCGGCAATAACTAACGTTTTATCAGTTAACAAACCTGATTTATATTGATGGGCTAACCAAGTCAGTCGATGTTTTTTTATCAAGGCATCTACACTAGGACAAAGCTCTGCAGACATAATTGTTATTTCAGCTGTCGACTTTAAAAGTAACTCGATTTTTCTGGCGGCAACATCACCACCGCCGATAACCATAGCGTTGATATTTTTAGCATTAAGGAATATAGGAAAGTAGTTCATTGAATTGTTATAAGTAAATGAATTATGCACTAACCATCCTACTATGAAGACTTAGAAGAGTATAGTTTGACAAAACTAGATTTTGATCTGCCGCAATACCTGAGCAAGTATATATTTTACCTATTTAAGAATGATAAACTAGGGATAATATTTATAGATTCTATGACCAACAGAGATTAACCATGCCCTGGATACAACTAAGATTAAGTGCTGATGAAGAAACCGCCGAGAAATATAGTGACTGGTTGTCGGCATGTGGTGCGCAAGCGGTAACATTTATCGATGCGAAAGATACACCAATATATGAGCCATTACCGGGTGATGAGGTGATCTATTGGTCTAATACAGTGGTTATGGGCTTGTATGATGCAAGTCATGATATGGATAAAGTACTTAGTTACCTTAAAAGCATCCATCCTGATAAAGAATCAATGCAATATAAATTAGAGCAGCTTGAAGACAAAGACTGGGAAAGAGAGTGGATGGATAACTTCCATCCGATGAAGTTTGGCCAACGTTTATGGATATGTCCAAGCTGGCTAGACGTGCCAGAGCCTGATGCAGTTAATGTAATGTTAGATCCTGGCTTAGCATTTGGCACGGGAACCCACCCAACCACAGCACTTTGTTTAACTTGGCTTGATGGTCTAGATTTAGTGGGAAAAACGGTGGTCGATTTTGGTTGTGGTTCAGGCATATTATCGCTTGCTGCATTGAAATTAGGCGCTAAAAAAGTGATTGGCATTGATATTGACCCGCAAGCACTTCAAGCAAGCTTAGCTAATGCAAAAAGAAACAATGTAGAAGACCGTCTTGAATTATATTTACCAAAAGATCAGCCAACATTAATTGCTGATGTGGTAGTAGCAAATATTCTCGCTGGACCGCTTCGTGAACTTGCGCCAACTATCATGAAATTTGTCGGCGAAAAAGGTGATTTGGCTTTATCTGGCGTCTTAGAAAATCAAGCTCAAGAGCTGCAAACTATTTATGGTCAATGGTGTGACATGAAGCCAGTGACAATTCAAGAAGAGTGGGTACGTCTTAATGGTACTCGAAAGTAGAAAAATACCGTGATAAAAGATAGCAGAATTTGTTAAAAATCGTACGAATTCTGCACACATCAACACTTTAGAAAAAGTCAATATTAAAAACACGAAAAAAATCAAATTTTGTTCAATTTATATGCTTTGCAATTGCAATAAAAACACGTACACTGAGCGCCCTTTTGACCAAGAGCTCAAAAAAACAGCACTGTGAATATAGGTCCATATAAACTAGCCAATAATGTAATTTTAGCGCCAATGGCGGGAATTACTGATCAACCTTTTAGACAGCTTTGTTGTCGAATGGGGGCAGGGATGGCGGTATCCGAAATGCTATCGGCTAACCCGAAAGTATGGCATACCGAAAAGTCTAAACTCAGAATGTTGCATGGCGAAGAAGCAGGAATTAGAGCGGTGCAAATTGCCGGTTCTGATCCTGAAGAAATGGCATATGCTGCTCAGGTAAATGCAAATAACGGCGCTCAAATTATTGATATCAATATGGGCTGCCCTGCAAAAAAGGTAAACAAAAAATTAGCGGGCTCTGCCTTGCTTAAAGTGCCAGCGCAGGTTGAACTAATTGTTAAAGCTGTGGTGGAAGCGGTAAGCATTCCAGTAACGTTAAAAATTCGTACCGGTTGGTGCGAAAATTCGCGTAATGGTATTGAAATTGCTAAAATTGCTGAAGCTAATGGTATTCAATCTTTAGCTGTACATGGTCGAACTCGTTGCGACTTTTATAAAGGTGCAGCTGAATACGATACGATTAGAGCAATTAAACAAGCAGTTTCAATTCCTGTTGTTGCGAATGGTGATATAACCTCGGTAGAAAAAGCTGAGCAAGTATTAAGTTATACCGGCGCTGATGCAATAATGATTGGTCGTGCTGCCCAAGGTCGCCCTTGGATTTTTCGAGAAATAAATCATTTCTTGAAAACAGGTACCCATTTGTCAGCTCCAACTATGGACGAAGTAGCGTCAATTTTAATTGGCCATGTAAAGGAATTACACACCTTTTATGGTGAGTTTATGGGCGTAAGAATCGCCCGAAAGCATGTGTCTTGGTATATGCAACAGCATGATCAAGAAAAAACGTTTCGATCTGTGTTTAATGGTTTGTTATCTGCTCAAGAGCAGCTTGAATCATTAAATTTGTATTTTGAAAACTGATTTAATTTAATTTTAAGAAAGAGTCTAACTTTTATGTTTGAACAAAATATTTCCTCTCCATTTGTTACCGGTGACTTACAAGCACAAACTAAAGCATCACCATTACGCACTCAAGCCAAAATTGCGATTAGCAACTACTTATCACAATTAAATGGCAATGATGTTGATGATATGTACGACCTTGTGCTTTCTGAAATTGAATCTCCAATGCTTGAAGAAGTAATGAAGTATACTCGCGGTAACCAAACACGCGCAGCTAATTTACTTGGCATTAACCGTGGTACTTTACGCAAGAAATTGAAAAAGTACGGTATGAACTAATATCGAGCAACACTAGTTTGCTTTTGAAAGCACCTTCGGGTGCTTTTTGACATTTTAAAGGACCGATACCAAAACAAATAAATAAGTATTCATTCTTAATGGACTAAATATTCCAATAACATCGTTGCTTTCAATCCTAATAGCCAGCTATTACTCAATTAAGCGCCTTGTTCTTGAAAATTTATCCTCATTAATAGTTGATCACTAACTTACTTGTCTTGGCATAAAATGTAGAGGATGAAAAAAGCTTTCATCCCAACTTTATTCTCAGTAAGAGAGTAAACAACCGCCATGGATATATGTCATAGGCCAGACACAACTTATTATTTAAGGTTACAAGATAGCAATGGATACTCCACGCCCAATCAAACGCGCACTTCTTAGTGTTTCTGATAAAACTGGTATTGTAGATTTTGCCCGTAGTTTAGCTCAAAAAGGTGTTGATCTATTATCAACTGGCGGTACTGCCAAATTATTAGCCGAAAACGGCATTAAAGTTACTGAAGTGTCTGAATACACCGGTCATCCAGAAATTATGGACGGTCGTGTAAAGACCCTTCACCCTAAAGTGCATGGTGGTATTTTAGCGCGTAGAGGGTTGGACGAAGCAGTAATGGCTGAAAATGGTATTAGTGCTATTGATCTTGTTGTTGTTAACTTGTATCCATTTGCAAATGCAGTTGCAGATGAAAATTGCTCTTTAGAAAATGCTATCGAAAATATCGATATTGGTGGACCTACTATGGTACGCGCAGCAGCAAAAAACCATAAGGATGTGACAATTGTCGTTAATGCCAGTGATTATTCTCGAGTATTAGCTGAAATGGACGGCAATAAAGATTCATTAACTTACCAAACACGTTTTGATCTAGCGATTGCTGCTTACGAGCACACAGCCGCTTATGATGGCATGATTGCTAATTACTTCGGGAAAATGTTACCTGCTCATAATGCTGAAAAAGGTACTGAAGCTAGTAAGTTCCCACGTACGTTCAATAGTCAGTTTATTAAAACTGAAGATTTACGTTACGGTGAAAACTCACATCAAAAAGCCGCCTTTTATGTTGAAGCTCATCCTGAAGAGGCGTCAGTTTCAACGGCAACTCAGCTACAGGGCAAAGCTTTGTCGTATAACAACATCGCCGATACTGATGCGGCGTTAGAGTGTGTTAAAGAATTTGAAGAGCCAGCATGTGTCATTGTTAAACATGCTAACCCGTGTGGTGTATCAATTGGTGATAATATTTTAGCGGCTTATGAAGGGGCTTATAAAACTGACCCTACTTCTGCATTTGGTGGCATTATTGCTTTTAACCGTGAATTAGATGCCGATACAGCAGAAGCAATCGTTTCTCGACAGTTTGTTGAAGTCATTATTGCGCCAAGTATCTCTTCTGCTGCCGCTCAAATTGTATCTGCTAAACCTAACTTACGTTTATTAGAATGTGGCCAATGGAATAGTCAAACAACAGGTTTAGACTTTAAGCGTGTTAATGGTGGATTGTTGGTTCAAGACCGTGATCAAGGTAGTGTTACAAGTGATGACTTAACCGTTGTTACCGAGCGTAAACCTACAGCTGATGAACTACGAGATTTACAGTTTTGCTGGAAGGTAGCCAAATATGTAAAATCAAACGCAATAGTCTATGTTAAACACAGCATGACTATCGGTGTTGGTGCCGGCCAAATGAGCCGCGTTTATTCAGCCAAAGTTGCCGGTATAAAAGCGGCTGATGAAAACTTAGAAGTTAAAGGTTCAGTAATGGCTTCAGATGCTTTCTTCCCATTCCGTGATGGTTTAGATGCTGCTGCACAAGCCGGAATTACTGCTGTAATTCAGCCGGGTGGTTCAATGCGTGATGACGAAGTTATCGCTGCTGCTAATGAGCACGGTATTGCTATGGTATTTACTGGCATGCGTCACTTCCGTCATTAAGCTTTAAAATCATTCCTTTTGATGATTATTTAGATAAAGTGTAACTATCTCGCGATGATTGCACTTTATCTGAAATTTTTTTCTGTTATAACTAGTCTAGTTACTTTTACCTAATAAATTTAGGTAAGTCAGTTCAGCTAATATAAGCTCAGGTGAGAATGTTTAGTTGAATAACTCATTCAAATAAAGTTAATGGAAAATAATCTATGTTACTAACAGAAAAAACAACAAGAAAAAATAAATTAATCTCATTATTTAGTGCTTCACTGCTTAGCGTCAGCTTATTGTCTGCTGGTATGGCAAGTGCCCATCAACCTAGCCAACTTGAACGAGCTATCTCAAGTGATGTTCGTAGCGACAAAAATAAAGCTCGCGATGTTTATCGCCATCCTGAAGCGACCTTAGATTTTTTTGGTTTTAAATCCACAATGACGGTGGTTGAAATCACGCCGGGCGGTGGCTGGTATACTGAAATTTTAGCTCCTGCACTAAAGGGTACAGGTAAGCTCTATGGCGCTCATTACCCCGATACAGGTGAAGATAACTATTACAGTAATTCTCGTAAGAACTTAGTTAAGAAACTTGCTTCAGATGCTATTTTTAGTGAAGTAGTTTTAACTGACTTTACTCCGCGTCAGCAAAGTGAATTAGCACCTAAAGGTACAGCTGATTTGGTATTAACTTTTAGGAATCTGCATAACTGGAAAGATGCGGGTGTTGAGCAAGTATTTAAAGATGCTTTCAATGCCCTCAAACTAGGTGGCGTATTAGGTGTTGTTGAACATAGATTACCAGAGGGTGCTGATGCTGAAAAAGCACGTGGTTATGTTTCTGAAACTAAAACAATCAAGCAGGCGAAAGCTGCTGGTTTTAAATTAGTTGCTTCTAGCGAATTAAACGCTAATCCAAAAGACTTAGCGCAATATCAAGTTTGGACATTACCTCCTTCGTTAGCGCTAGGCGAAAAAGATAAAGAAAAATACCTCGCGATTGGCGAAAGCGATCGCATGACATTAAAATTTGTAAAACCAGCACATAAATAATAACTGTTGGTTTAATATTGTAGGAAAGTAAAATGAAAGTATTGGTTATTGGTGGTGGTGGTCGTGAACATGCTTTAGCGTGGAAAGCTGCGCAATCGGCAAAGGTATCTAAAGTTTTTGTTGCACCGGGTAATGCTGGTACCGCAACAGAGCCTAAGTTAGAAAATGTAGCCATTAGTGCTACCGATATCCCTGCGTTATTGGCTTTTGTTAAAGAAAACCAAATAGAATTGACAATAGTTGGTCCTGAAGCACCATTAGTTGATGGAGTGGTTGATACTTTCCAAGCCGAAGGTCTAGCCATATTTGGCCCAACTAAAGGTGCAGCTCAATTAGAGGGTTCTAAAGCTTTTTCTAAAGACTTTTTTGCTCGCCATAATATTCCTACGGCTGCCTATCAAAACTTTACTGATATTAGCGAAGCTAAAGAATATGTTCGTCAACAAGGCACTCCTATAGTTATTAAAGCTGACGGTTTAGCTGCTGGCAAAGGTGTAATTATTGCTGAAGATGAACAACAAGCGTTTATTGCTATTGATGACATGCTTGAAGGTAACAAATTTGGTGAAGCTGGCTCTCGTGTGGTGATTGAAGAATTTCTTACCGGTGAAGAAGCGAGTTTTATTGTGATGATTGATGGCGAGAATATCTTACCATTTGCTTCATCACAAGATCATAAAGCGCGTGATAATGGTGATAAAGGACCAAACACAGGTGGCATGGGGGCATACTCTCCAGCACCAGTTGTTACTCAGGCCGTTAATGATTGGGCAATTGCTAATGTTATTCGCCCTACGGTTGATGGCATGAAAGCTGAGGGAAATACTTACACTGGCTTTCTTTACGCTGGTTTAATGATAGCTGAAGATGGTACTGCGAAAGTGCTAGAGTATAACTGCCGCTTTGGTGACCCTGAAACACAACCTATAATGATGCGTTTACAATCTGACCTGGTCGAGCTTTGTTTAATGGCATGCAATGGCGATTTAGATAAAGCAACTATTGAGTTTGATCAACGTGCTGCTGTGGGTGTAGTGTTAGCTGCTGGTGGATACCCAAATGACTACGCTAAAGGTCTAGTCATTTCGGGTTTAGATGTTAATACACGAAGCGATGCTAAAACTTTCCATGCCGGTACGGGTTCAAATAGCTCGGAGGTAGTTACTGCTGGTGGTCGCGTTTTATGTGCTACAGCCTTAGGTAATACCGTGACGGAAGCTCAGCAATTAGCTTATCAGCTTGTTGATGAAATTAGCTGGCAAGATATGTTTTATCGCACTGATATTGCCTATCGTGCTATTGCCAGAGAAAATAGTTAAGGCTAACTTCATTTGAAAAATTAGTTTAACAACTAATGTAGAGCCTCTAATATTTACTTTTTGTAATTTAGAGGCTTTTTTTTCTTCTAATTCTGTGTAAGACATGTCTTAAAATTCCTGTGTTTTTAACTTCTCTTCTATTGCATCTAACAGTAACAACTTTGTAACTGCTTGATTTTCGTACATGTTTGAAATTCAGAATTATCAGTCAATTCTTGGTAATACTTTGTTACTTAGAATAGCCTAAGAGCTACTGGTACAATCAATAATTACTGCTAAGCTTTGTTTATTAACTTGATTCATTTTTAAGGAGCTAAAATGAAAAGGATTAAAATGGAACGCCTTAATGCGTTGTTTGAAAAAATGGTTGCTAACCGTGCCGACAATGATGAACGTTGTGAACTGAGAGTTTTATATCAAGAATATATAGATGATGGTCGCAGCGATGGTTATCAATCTCAACCAGCGGAGCCACCTATGCAAGTCGCTAATTGGTGAAGTGAAGGTCTTTACGCCATTGTTTAGAGTAATTAAAAATAATAATAAGAATCTAAAGGGCTGATTTTATGTCACCTGAACAACTTAATAAATTGCAAAAACTGCGTGCTGTTTTTGAAAATGGCTATGCTACGACTTCTGACATCAAAGAATTGTCTGAATTGCTGACACTGATTAATCACCGTGTTAATGATGATGATTTAGAAACAACTCAATTAACCATCCAATCAGCAATCCAATTTTAACTGCCGTTTCTTGTTGTGACTAAAATATTTAATAGTGGTAAGTTTTAAATTTAGCTGCATCAATAATTGACCATAAGTGAAAAATTACCGCGATTACTGCTGGAAAAATCAACCACCATAATGCATACCCGCCAACAGTGATAATGGCAAATATTAACGCCGCTAATAATCTCCCTTGAACTAATTGTCCTAATCCAGGAAAAAAAACATTACATATTGCTGCAATTACATTACCGCCAGAGCCCTGATTTGCCATTTCTTTTCCTTCTTTATTACAATGTATAACCAAACTGGTATAAGCTACTAATATAACTATCATAAACTATTTTAATTGCTTATAAAGGCAAAAATTGTTAGAAAATATGAACTTTAAAATTGATAAATTAAAATTTCCTTCTTGGCCCGTCATTATTGCTTTTTTGCAGTATTTACTTCGACGAATTAACCGAGAACAAATTCATGTTGTCGCAGGATTTCTTGCTTACGTTTCTTTAATGTCACTAGTACCCCTGGTAGTCGTAATGTTTTCGGTAATGACCGCTTTTCCTATTTTTTCAGATGTTAGGCAAGTTATTGAATCCTTTGTCTATGGTAATTTTTTACCAACAGCAGGTGATATTGTTCAGCAGTATATTACTGGCTTTGTCGATAACGCATCAAAAATGTCAGCAGTGGCCATTTCCTTTCTTTTTATGCTGGCGTTATTATTAATCTCTGCGATAGACAAAAGCTTAAATAAAATTTGGCGAATAAAAGAAAAACGTCGATTAGTTACCGCATTTTCAATGTACTGGATGGTCTTAACCTTGGGACCAGTGCTAGTAGGTAGTGGCATTGCTGTTAGCTCTTATCTGGTTTCATTGGTTTCTTTTGGCGATTATGACGTCTTAGGAACAGTTAACATATTTGTTCGTCTTTTACCTATGCTTACTTCCGTTGCCGCTTTTGTTTTGTTATATACCTTAGTACCTAACAAGGCCGTTCCGATAAAGTTCGCCTTGATTGGCGCTGTATTGGCGGCATTTTTGTTCGAGTTTGCGAAAAAAGCTTTTGTTATTTATGTGACTGAATTACCTTCTTATCAACTTATTTATGGTGCTCTAGCAGTTATTCCAATTCTATTCCTTTGGGTTTATTTATCTTGGTTGATTGTACTTTTTGGTGCTGTTTTTACTATCAGTTTACAAGAGTTTGTCGAAAAGATAGTGACAAAAGTAAAAGAATAAATATACCTGGTTTAATGCTAATTTAAAGATTTGCGTATAAGCTTATTTGATGGAATAACTTGATTGGTTAAAGATATGTCTAGAACCCTGTTCCCCAAAATATCCTCTTATCAAAAAGAATGGCTGGAAGTTGTTGATGGTCATCAACTATATATTGAACAGTCGGGTAACCCTAATGGTATTCCAGTATTGTATTTACATGGTGGTCCTGGAGGTGGTTGCAGTAATAACCACCGTAGATATTTTGATCCCAGTAGGTATAGAGTAATTCTCTTTGATCAGAGAGGTTGTGGACGCTCACAGCCCTCTCCCAGTATTGAAAACAATAATATGGAGCAACTAGTTGCAGATATTGAAGTAATTCGTCAATATTTAGGTATTAGTCAATGGTTGGTCACTGGAGGCTCTTGGGGGACAACGTTAGCTTTAGCCTATGGCATTAAACATGCCGATAAAATCTTAGGGTTTATCTTACGTGGGGTCTTTCTTGGTAGCCAAGAAGAATATCGATGGCTATACGAGAAAAATGGTGCGGCAAAGTTTTATCCTGAATATTATCGTAAATTTATTGAACACTTATCAAAAGAACAGCAACTTGATCCATTAAGCGCTTATCATCAAATATTATGCTCGGAAAATGAGGTTGCAGTTATTGCCGCCAGTAAAGCTTGGTGTTTGTGGGAGCTACAACTCTCTACATTAGAGCACCATAACATTAGTATGGCGCAGGTCGATGATCCCCACCAAGCTTTATGCATGGCAAAAATATCCAGTCATTATTTCATTAACAAATGCTTTATTGATGAAAATTATATTTTGAAAAACATTAAAAAAATTGAAAACATCCCTGCCATTATTATTCATGGTCGCTTTGATATGGTTTGCCAATTATCAGTTGCTGACAAGTTAGTCCAACAATGGGAAAATGCACAATTGCAAATATTACCCTGTGCTGGTCATAGTGGATTTGAACGCCAAACAATAGATGCTTTTTGTAAAGCGAGTGATGTTATGGCAAATTTTATAGATGAAAACAAAAAGGGCTAAAAATTTAAATGATAGCGTTACTTCAGCGAGTAAGCCAAGCAAGTGTTACGGTAAATGGAAAAGTTATTGGCGAGATTGAACAAGGTTTGTTAGTTTTTTTAGCGATAGAGCCAGGTGATAGCCAAGAAAAAGCCAAACGTTTGGCTCAGCGAGTATCGAGATATCGAATTTTTGAAGATGAACAGGGAAAAATGAATCTTAATGTTAAGCAAAGTGGTGGGGAAATTTTAGTCGTTTCTCAATTTACCTTAGCCGCTGATACTAAGAAAGGATTACGACCAAGTTTTACCACTGCGGCTGCACCAGAACTTAGTAAGAAGCTTTATCAATACTATTGTCAACAGTTGAGGTTAGAGGGCTTTAAAGTACCCACAGGGGAGTTTGGTGCTGACATGAAAGTTAGCTTGCTTAATGATGGTCCGGTTACTTTTACTCTAACTTGTTAATCTTCAATTATCTGAAGGCTAAATCTCTTTGAAATGTCGCCAAAACTTTAAAGCATGAGAGTAAATTCTCTTAGGCAAATAAGAGTGTTTGTTTTTCTTACTAGGATAATCTATTGACCAATGTTCAGGTAAAACATGAATAATTACATTTAAGTAGTTAGGAACATGAAAATAGACAATGCGATGGTGTGTTTGTAACTGTTGTAAAACAGTTAAGCATAAATTGATTTCTTGATCGCTAGAGTCAGGCAAGTTGATGGATAAGCAGGACTCAGCGGTTAAAGTGCTCATAAAAATATCTAATAACTTTATTGTCTCTTTGAAGTCAGTTAATTGTTGCTGATAAACATCACATATTAGCCAGTCAAGATTATCTGTTAGCTGCTCACTTAATTGTTTATCGCTAAGCCAAATTTCTGCTCGGTTGTGAATAATACGAACTTTTGCTTTTTCAGGATTAAAATATTGTCTGAAGCTATCTATAACTGTTTGATTACATTCGATACTGGTCAAACTTATATCTGTAGACAAGTGTGATAAATAGCGAGCTATATTTCCGCCACCTAACCCTAATTCAATAATATTTTCAGGTTTTGAAAATATTAATGGCAATAATATGGCTGTTTGATGAGGCAAAGTTAGTTGCCAAGGCTTTCGTTTGTGCATAACACTCTGTATAACATCATCAAAAGCTATCCATCGATAGTAATCATTTTCACTAATTGATATTGCATCTGAGCATTTATTATCGTAACTTTGGCTCAAATAAAGTAGTTGGCCTTTTTCTATGTGTTTTGTAAGCTGCATAAAGAATTAAGTTACCGCGTTATATGTTTTATAAAAATATCAATATGAGTGATGATAGCTAATGAATAAAAGTATAACACTTCAAGCTCCGCAAAGTGCTCAAGAGTTACAAGACTATTATCAATTTCGTTGGAAAATGCTACGCCAGCCATGGCATCAACCACTGGGTTCTGAACAAGATAGTCTTGAGCAACAAGCCTGTCATCGTATGATTGTTATCAATGAACAAGTGGTTGCCGTTGGCCGTTTGCATAAATCTAACCAAACGAATGGACAAATTCGTTATATGGCCGTTAATGAAAATATTCAAGGCCAAGGGCTCGGTAAAAAAATAGTTAAGGCTTTAGAGCAAGAAGCAAGCAAACAGGGAGTAACAGAAATCACCCTTAAAGCACGTGAATCAGCTGTTAGTTTTTATGAAAAACTTGGTTATGAGGTTCAAGGTTTCTCTCATCTTTTGTATGATGAAATTCGTCATATAACAATGACTAAAACACTAACAGCCCTTAAGGAACATCAAACAGAATTAGCACAAGAACTACAAAATACTTGGCATAATACTATTCCTATGAGTAAGGTGATGAATTTAGCTATTAGCTATTATGATCAAAAATCAATAGTCACTCATTGTGATATCGCCTTTAATCAGAACATACACCATACAATGTTTGCTGGTAGTATTTATACCTTGGCAACCCTAACCGGATGGGGCTGGGTTTATCTACAACTTAACCGTGAAAAATTAACGGGTGATATTGTCTTAGCTGATGCTAGTATTCGATATATAAAACCAATAAAAGGTGCCGCTTATGCGACGACCTCTTTTACTCAGGCATCTGGAAAATTATCGGTATTAAATAAAGGTAAAAAGGCACGTTTTACCTTAAGTGTTAATGTGATGTCAGGTGATAAACTTGCCGCTGTTTTTAAGGGGATATATGTTGTTATACCGGTTAAAACTGCAAATAAATAATAAGAAAAGGATGAGAATAGTGAATGATATTATGACCCAATTGGCTTTGTTAAGTCTATTAGCTATAACAAGCCTGTCTGCTACAGCCAGTTCTAACTTGGCTATTGATCAGGTGATTGACAGTTTTCATCAAGCAGCCTCAGATGCTGATAGTGTGCGTTATTTTGATTTACTTAGTGAAGATAGTATCTTTCTCGGCACAGATGGAACAGAACGCTGGACTAAAAAAGAATTCAAATCTTATGTTGAACCCTATTTTAAGCAGGGTAAGGGTTGGACATATATCTCTACCGAGCGTCATATAAACTTATCAAGTGATGGTGAAACGGCTTTTTTTGATGAGCTTTTAATCAATAAAAATTATGGTCAATGTCGAGGCTCTGGAGTGTTATGGAAAACCGCAAAAGGCTGGAAAATTGCACAATATAATTTATCTGTTCCCCTGCCAAATGCAATTGCTAAAGACATAGTTGCTAAAATAAACCAATTTTCAGTAAAAGTAACCAAGCAAAATAATGAATAAAACAATAGGAATAATTGGTTGTGGTTGGCTTGGTACTGCTTTAGCTAAAAAGCTGCTATCTGCTAACCATCAAGTAATGGCAACAACTGCTAGTGATCACAGTTCAGCCAACTTAATAGCAAAAGGTATTAATTGTTATCAATTGTCCTTACCCAGCAATTTGTTAGTAAGAGAAATGGCGAAACACCCGGTTTTTACTATGTCTCAGCTTGTAATATGTTTACCGCCAAGGTTGAAACAGGGCCAAAATAATTACCCTGAAAAAATAAAACAGCTGGTTAGCGCTGCCGAAATAGCCGGTGTTCAGCAGATAATTTTAATTAGCAGTACAGCAGTTTATAATGGTTTATCAGGTAGTGTAGATGAGCAAACACTGCTTGATTTTACCGCGGATAAAGTTCAAATTATTCATGAAGCTGAGCAGCATGTTATCAATTTTTCTCGCCATGCTAATGTTATTCGTTTGGCTGGGTTAATTGGACCAGATCGTCATCCTGGGCGTTTTTTATCAGCTAAAAAATTATTCCCTAACCCAGCTGGCGTGGTAAATATGATTCATCAGCAAGATGCCGTGGGTGTTATTGAGGCTGTATTGAACATACAGCATCAGCCAATCCCGAATAAAGCCATCTTTAACGGTGTCAGTGATACCCATGTTACCCGGAAAGAGTTTTATCAAATTGCTGCACAGGTATTGAATTTACCTAAGCCTCAATTTATTTCAGTGAAAAACAGTGATAAGCAGGGGGTGTCAAAAGAAATTTTAGGCGATAAAGCGAAGGAATTACTTAAGGTATCTTTCGTTTATAATGATTTGATTAGCTGGTTAGAGCTTTAAAGTTAAATGTTTAATTTTTTGTAAGCAAGGTATACTAAGCCTATATTGATAAAGCGAACATTATTGGAATAGAGTTGTTTTCTGCAAAACATTCATCAAAAAAATCACTTGTTTTATTTTTAGTTATTTGGCTACATGTCACTTTGCTAGATTTATCCTATGTTAACCATAATGGTGCGGTATTTTTATGGGAAGAAAGTTCACGTCCTATTACATTACTGGTTCATCTTCTCATCGCGTCTGTAACCTTAATGTTTTATCTTTTGGTGATTAAATTAAGAAAAACCTTTCAGAGTCGTAACGTTGAGGTAGGTCAAAGTATTTGGCTTTATTGTTCTGTGGCTATGTTTTTAACTATTGGTTTTTTATTGTTCTAACTTGCTAACCACATCAAATTGAACTGATAAAATGGCTAACAAGTCGTTTGGGGTTGATTTACAAACCTAGAGTTTTTAACCAGTTATTAAAATCTAGTAAGTTGGCCGGTAATATCACTTTTCTGTTTTCTTGTTTCAGACCTTCCATTTGTTGCAAGTATTGTTCACTTAATTGCATTTCTAGTGCTTTTTGACCGCCGGGTTGGCCTATAGCATCAGCAACTTTCGAAATTGAATCGCCTGTAGCTTGGGCAATGGCTAGTATTTCGGCGGCTTTACCTTCAGCTGAGTTAATTCGGCGTTGCTTTTCACCTTCTGAAATGTTGATCATCTCTGTCATCATGCCTTCTGAGCGATTAATTCTACTGGCTTTATCCCCTAAGCTCTTAGCTAAAATTGCGCGACGTTCGCGTTCAGCATTAACTTGTAATTCCATAGAGTTTTTAACGGTTAACGGTGGTGTGATGTTCTTAATTTCATATCGGTGTACTCTAATGCCCCAGCTTTCACCTGCTTTATCTAATACTTCAACCACCTTCGCACTAATAATGTCGCGTTCTTCAAATGTACGGTCTAAATCTAAAGTACCTATTACTGAACGTGTGGTGGTTTGGGCTAGCTGCGTAGCAGCAAATCGATAATCAGTTATGCCATAACTGGCTTTAACTGAATCTACCACTTGAATATAAATTACGCCGTCAACTTCAACGTTGACTTCATCACGAGAAAAACACTCTTGTGGTGGCACATCAATGGTTTCTTCTTTTAAGTCTTGAATAAATGCTACGCGATCAATAAAAGGTAGTAAGACATGAAATCCTGCATCTAATGTGCAGCGATATTTACCTAAACGTTCAACCACATAGGCAGACTTTGTCGGTACTAAACATATCGCTTGGATAAATTTAAAGGCTAGAAATACGAAAATACTGGCCCATACGACTAAAACAAATATTTCCATGTAGTTAATGGTGCCAGTGAGTAGATTACTATTGATTACTGTTTGTTCCATAATTATTTCCCTCCTTGAACAGTTTGTGTCACTTTATCCATACCTTCGAAAAAACCCTCAAGTTTTGCTAACTCTATAGGTAACACCGAGACATCCGCGGTTTTAAGTATCCCACCAACTTGTTGAATAAACTGACTAAGTAACCTGAGTTGTATCGCTTTTTCACCACTAGGTTTTGTTGCAGCTTCGGCAATCATATTAATACCTGCAGCGGTAGCATCTGCCAGTATAGTAATTTCTCGAGCGCGGCCTTGTGCTTCATTAATTTGTCTTTGTTTATCACCTTCAGATAGATTTATCGCTTCTTGACGATGGCCTTCTGACAAATTGATTGTCGATTCTTTTTCTGCTTCAGCTAAGGTGATTTCAGCGCGTTTTTGGCGTTCTGCTTCCATTTGCTTTTCTAAGGTATGAATTACATTGATTGATGGCGTAATGTTACGTACTTCGTATCGTAATACTTTGATACCCCAGGGATCAGAGGCTTTATCAATTTCACGAACTATTGTTTCATTTAAAGTATCTCGCTCTGAAAAGGTTTGCCCGAGTTTTAATTTACCAATTTCTGAACGCATTGTAGTTTGTGCTAAATTAACACTGGCACGGCGATAATCTTCAATACCGTAACTTGCTTTAGCACCGTCCATTACCTGAATATAAACCAAACCATCAACTTCAATTTGCACATTGTCCCGTGAAATACAGCTTTGTGCTGGGATATCTAATACCTGCTCTCTAACTTCATGTCGGTAAGCGACACGATCAAAGAATGGAATTAATAAATGCAGGCCTGGCTTCATTACTGCCCGAAACTTGCCTAATCGTTCAACCACACATACTTCGCGCATGGGAACGATAAGCACTAATTTCAGCGCAACAAATAACAGACCGAGAATGATAAAGGTAAAAATTGCTAACATAATGCCTCCTTGGCAATTATTTTTTGATTATTATTAATGTTAATAGTAGGTTTGTTTGAATCATCAATTCAAGGATTAAGTGACAGTTGTTGTTCGTTAGTTTTCTGCTCAACAACCAGTGATATGTTTTCTTTACAAACAATAGTGGCGTGGCTACCGGCAATAATTTCTGAGCCATCACCTAGTGCTGTCCAAGTTGTTCCTTGAAATTCAACACGGCCCGCTTGAGTACCAGGGCCAATTTTTTCAGTGACTAAAACATCTTTACCATACATATCTAGTTCTTCATTGACGTTTTCAACACTTTTATTATCACTAATAAATTTATCGGTAAATAAATAAACTAAAAATAATAAGCTTGATGCAGTAATAAACCAAACGGTAAGGGTAAATACCCAAGTATCTAACCAACCAAATTTAACGCCAAAAGCAACAAACAAAGAAGCTATGCCCATATTGATTAGTATGCCACCAGGAATAAAGATTTCAGCAACAGATAAAATAACAGCAAGGATGATCCAAGTTTCAAATAGCAGTATAAAGTCCATTAAATAATCCTTATTTTAGGCTAAGTATTTTAATGAGATACAAAATGTATTTCTTTTATAGAAAATAGATAATTTGACATAATATGTCAAGAGGTAATGGTGGTTTTTTTAAGAACGATGCACTATCAATATTTAGTGAAGGCATCGTTTGGATGGAACTAATGGAGGGGGTTTGTTAATTATTACGGTTTTCAAGTTTAGCTACTAATGGTCTTAGTATGCCTTCAGCTATGATTGATGCATAAAGTAGCACTAATATATTAACCGCATAAGCACGATGAAAAACTAATGAGTCTGAGATATTTGAGTGTATTGCGATACTACCAATAAGCACAGCAATAATTGCTCCCCCATATGAGAAATGAATTTGTTTTTTTAGTATAAAAGCTAAATATTGCTTGGCGGGCGTATCTGCTATTTCATTAGAGAATAAATATTTGAGTCCCACCATAGATTTAGTCATGCCATGAGCACCAAAAGCAATAACCGTTGCACTGTAAATAAATAATAATAAAAATAAGGCTGAAGCGGCATCCCAATAAATATTAGGATCAAAACCACCTGCAAGTTTAATTAACATGAAAATAACGCCAATAACAATACTTATCGCTAAAGCACTTTGCATAATATTTTTCCTTTTCCAATTAACATCAAGGGTTGATGAAACTACAAAGAGCTCTTGAGGAGATATATTAAATGTTGCTGCTAGCGCTAGTTGAGTTTCGGCTGAACCACCACCTTCCTTTTCTAGGCGTTGAATCGTTCGTAAACTTAAACCTGATGCTTTTGCTAATAGCTCTTGTGACCAGCCATTATTTAGTCGTAATGATTTGACTTTTTCAGCAGAAATTACATTTAACTTAGTCATATTTATCTTAACTACTCACTTTAGGGCACTTTAAATTTCAACATTGATTCTGCCGAAATATTAAGGAAATAACGAGGAATACTCTATGACATTATAGCGACAATGTTATGACAAGCTAGGTTTAATAGATGGTGTAGTTAAGGAACAATAAAATAGTGAAAACAAAAAAGGTTAGCTGTTAGGCTAACCTTTGTTGAATTTAAATGATGATACTTGCAAGTAGGTAATGAACCTGATGGTATTAAATCATTTAAATTGGTTTTAAAAATGATTTAAGGTTGAAATAATCCTTACACCACCACCACCACCACCACCTTACACCTTACAGCGATAAGTTATTTAAAATATCATCTTCAACTAAGTTTGCTAAGGTGACTTTAAGCTTAGGTGTACGTGCCATTTCGCGTTTAATCGCGAAATTAGCTTCTTCATTACGTGCCCAACTGCGACGAGCAATACCATTATTTACATCAAACAGTAACATTGATTTTAATCGACGCTCTGCGGCTTCTGAGCCATCAAGTAACATACCAAAACCACCGTTAACAACTTCACCCCAACCTACGCCGCCGCCATTATGGATTGAAACCCAAGTCGCACCACGGAAACTGTCACCAATAACATTGTGAATCGCCATATCGGCAGTAAAACGGCTACCATCATAAATATTTGACGTTTCTCGATAAGGAGAGTCGGTACCACTAACATCATGATGATCTCGACCTAATACTATAGGGCCAATTTCTCCGTTGTTAACGGCATCATTAAAGGCTTTAGCAATTTCCATGCGGCCTTGAGCATCTGCATATAGGATTCGCGCTTGTGAACCAACAACTAACTTGTTTTGTTTAGCATTTTCAATCCAAGTGATATTGTCTTGCATTTGCTGTTGAATTTCTTCAGGTGAATCCGCCATGATCTTTTTAAGCACGTTTGCTGCGATGACATCAGTTTTATCTAAATCTTCAGACTTTCCTGAAGCACATACCCAACGAAATGGTCCAAAACCATAGTCAAAACACATCGGGCCTAAGATATCTTGAACGTACGATGGATATTTAAAATCAATGCCGTTTTCAGCCATGACATCACCACCTGCGCGTGATGCTTCTAACAGAAAAGCATTACCGTAATCGAAGAAGTAAGTGCCACGAGCTGTGTGCTTGTTAATGGCATCAGCATGACGTATTAATGTTGCCTGTACTTTAGTTTTAAAGACTTCTGGCTCTTCACGAATCAAACGGTTTGATTCTTCATAGCTAATATCAACAGGGTAGTAGCCGCCTGACCAAGGGTTGTGAAGTGAGGTTTGGTCTGAGCCTAAGTGAATGAAAATATCATTTTCATAGAAGCTTTCCCATACATCAACTATGTTGCCTATAAAAGCAATAGACACCACTTCCTCATTAGCTTGTGCTGCTTTAACGCGCGCAACAAGCTCATCCATGTTATCAATTAATTCATCAACCCAACCTTGCTGATGACGTTTAGTTGCAGCACTTGCGTTAACTTCGGCACAAACGGTTACACAGTTAGCAATGTTACCTGCTTTGGGTTGTGCGCCACTCATGCCACCTAAACCAGCAGTAAGGAATATTTTACCCTGCGTTTTTTCATCTTTGTTCTGACCTTTATTAAGGACTTTACGAAAAGCGTTCATCACAGTAATCGTTGTACCATGTACTATGCCTTGCGGGCCAATGTACATAAATGAGCCGGCTGTCATTTGGCCATACTGAGTTACACCTAAGGCGTTAAACTTCTCCCAGTCATCTGGCTGAGAGTAGTTAGGGATCATCATACCGTTGGTAACAACTACACGTGGTGCATCTACCGATGATGGAAATAAACCCATCGGGTGACCAGAGTATAAATGCAAAGTTTGGTCACTTTCCATCTCACTTAAATACTTCATGGTTAATAAGTATTGCGCCCAGTTTTGGAAAACTGCGCCATTACCGCCATAAGTGATTAACTCTTCAGGGTGCTGTGCAACTGCAGGATCTAAGTTATTTTCGACCATTAACATAATCGCGGCAGCTTGCTGGCATTTTGCTGGGTAATCAGAAATTGAGCGAGCTTTCATGTGGTAGCAAGGTTTAAAGCGGTACATGTAAATACGGCCAAAGTCTTTTAACTCTTGAGCGAATTCTTCTGCTAATTCTTGATGCCATTCTTTCGGGAAGTAACGTAAGGCGTTTCTTACGGCTAACTTTTTTTCGTCTACACAAAGGATGTCTTTACGTTTAGGGGCACGATTGGCATCAGCGGGGTAAGGCTTAACTGCGGGTAATACGTTTGGAATACCCTGCTTTATGCTCTCTTTAAAAAGCGTTAGGTCTTGAAAACTCATCGTTGTAGTCATAGCAATGTCCCCTAGTTTACCGTAAACGCTTGTGATTTAACTAATCTAATCATGGCATCAATATCAGGCTTTAACAGTCTATCTTCCTCAAGTTTAGCCACTTTTTCTCTGATTATTTTGTGATTTAGCTCAATAAGTTCAGAGCATTTGTTAGGGCGTCTAAATTCGATTGCTTGTGCCGCATACATTAACTCGATAGCAAGTATTTTCTCTAAATTACCTAAGATTTGATTTAATTGTCGGCCAGAAATACTACCCATAGATACATGATCTTCCTGACCCATAGAGGTAGGCACACTATCAGCAGAAGGTGGGAAACAAAGAGATTTGTTTTCTGTTACCAGAGAAGCGGTTGTATATTGCGGGATCATCATGCCTGAGTTTAAGCCACCAGCAGAGGTCAATAATCTCGGTAATCCGTGTATACCTTCTAATAATAGGTAACAACGCCTGTCTGAAATATTGCCCAATTCTGATGCGGCAATCGAAGCATAGTCAAGCACCATAGCCAGTGGTTGACCATGAAAGTTACCGCCAGAAATCGCTTCTTCGCTACTGATAATAATGGGGTTATCCGTTACAGAGTTCATTTCTATTTCAACTAACTCTTCTAAGTGATAATAGGCATTACGTGACGCGCCATGCACTTGTGGAATACATCGTAATGAATAAGGGTCTTGTACACGGTCACAGTTGGTATGAGAAGACATGTTTTGTGAATCTTTAAAAAACTCTCTCATACGCGCTGCAACGACAAGGTTACCTTTAAAGGCACGTGTTTGATGTAGCTCATCTCTAAATGGAGATTGGCTGCCTTGCATGCCTTCGATACTCATAGCACCTGTCATATCTGCTAGGTCTAATAAGTAACGCATTTTAGTTAACGCTGTGATGCCATGTGATAATATAAACTGTGTACCATTAATTAACGCTAAGCCTTCTTTTGCCTGCAGATCCATGATTTCTAAACAATGTTCGCGAAGTAACGGTGCTGCTGGTACTATTTTATCGGCTTGCCCCTCTTCACTTATCCAGAATTCACCTTCACCAAGTAATGGTAAGAATAAGTGAGAAAGTGGTGCTAAATCACCCGATGCACCTACTGAGCCTTGCTCGGGTACCACGGAGATCAAATCAAGTTGGATAAAGGTCAACATGCGTTCTATCACTTCAAGGCGAATACCTGAAAAACC
>JALJPB010000076.1 GCA_022969175.1 Colwellia sp.
ATTTGACAAGGAATGCCCTCACTGTAGGCCTTGGCTGCAACATTCTTACACTTCAATAGAACAAGGGCTAGAGGTAGCATTATTGCTTAAACCGAACTACAAAGACCTTACGAGTAGACATGCAGTTATAAAAGCAATTGATGAGTTTAACTCGCTAGGAAGAAAAGAATTTTTATCTAAATATGGTTTTGGCAAAGCACGTCAGTTTTTCCTCGTGTATGAAGGTGAGCAATATGACTCTAAAGCCATCTTTGGAGCCGCATACGGTTATCAATTTAGCAGACCGCTTCAGTCTGATGAGTTTAGTGGTGGAAATGATACGGTAAGGCCTATTTTAGAAAAATTAAATTTTACGGTTATCGCTAACTCAGTAGACGATACTATTTCTCTGGCTGAAGAAACGACTGACAAAATGTGGGAGGGTGCTAAGCGCACTATCACAGTCAATTCATATGAACGAAGTAATAAAGCGAGACTCGCTTGTATCGAACACCATGGGTCTAAATGTAAGGTATGTTCTATTTATTTTGGAGAGGTATATGGCAATGAGTTTCATGGCTTTATCCACGTTCATCATTTAACACCGGTTTCAGAGGTAAATAGTCGATATGAAGTTGATCCTAAGAAGGACCTTATCCCTTTGTGTCCTAATTGCCATGCGGTAATTCACTATGGCGGTAAAACAAGAACAGTGAAAGAAGTACAACAAAAAATCCGTAAATACTCTGATTTTTTTTAGTTTCGATGGAACTTAATCGGATAAAATTCTTTAAACGTATATCCGTAATTCATACTCAAACAATAAAAACAAGGCTGCATTGAAAGTGACAACAAACCCGTATTATCTGGCTCCTTCTGAATTAACCAGCGGTAAAGGATTTGATTTTGAAGATCTCGTTGCTACTTGGCTATCCAGTCGTATGCTTTGCGGGTTACCGCTATCTTCTGTTTGCAAGGGCGAGATTAAAAAAATCAGCTTCCAGGTCGGTAACAGTGGCTGGTTACTAGATGATATTCTGTTAACACTAAAAGAAAATGGGCGAGACGTTAATTGTGCTATTTCGATAAAAAGTAATAAGCAGTTTACAGCCAAAAAAGCGCCTGCCGATTTTGTTGAGGCCATTTGGCGTCATTATTTGCATCATGATGGCAACGTACTGTTTGATAGGGAACATGACTATCTAGGTATTATTACCAGTCCATTGTCAGGTGCAGCAAAAAACGCCTTGAATTCCGTATTAAGTAAAGTTCAGCACTCAATTGATGATGAATTATCGATCAAGATGACTAACGGGCAATTTTCAAAAGATATAACTGATTTATATAACAGCTTTGCTTGTCCAAATGATTTGAAAGATAACCATTCGGTTATCGCTATCGACCAAGATAATTTACTCAAAAGGCTTGTCATTTTTTCATCAGACATACATGAGCAACAGTCCTATAATTTCAGCCAGTCACTATTGAATTGTCAGCACGCTCTAAAGGATCCTAAGCCTGAGTTATCTCAGAACCTTTTTGACCGATTACACCTCATGGTTAAATCGACCAGAGTGAACGAAGGCTCACTAGACAATACAGCATTTATTCGTCAATTAAGTCATGAGTTTTCATTCAAAGGCCATCCAAACTACTTTAATGATATCAATATTCTTGCAAAGTATAGCCAGAATGCACAAGATAATTTACCTCATTTAATTGGTGGCCGTCTTGCTGTTGACCGAACAGGGTTACGAAATAAGGTGAAAGCTGAACTCGAACAACATCCTTTGCTAGTTATGGTTGGTGAATCTGGAGCTGGTAAATCTGTATTGGCAAAATCGATTGCGCATAATGAGTTTAACGGAAAGACACTCTGGCTTGATAGTTACCTTCTTGAGAGTAAAAACCTAAACCAAGCGGCCACAAAACTTAACATAGAGCACCAATGGTCTGATTTGGTTGAACATCTACCTTTTAATGATTATCTTGTAGTGATTGATGGTCTTGATCGTGTAAGCGATAACTACTATGCAACAGCAGCGCAATTACTCAAACCACTGTTACTTCGAAAAAATTTCAAATTACTTATAACTTGTCAGCAATCACGTTGGGAAACATTACAACGTGGTCTTATTAATCACATTGGTGAAATTACCAAAGCAAAAACGTTTACAATTGAAAATTTTACTGAAGACGAAATTAATCAAGTAATTTCCAATTTTCCACAGTTTGGTAAAATATTTCAATCAAGCAGATTACAACCATTACTCAAACGGCCCAAAATCATTGATCTATTCAGTGGTTTCGTCCAGCTTCCAGATACATCAAAATGGACAAGTGAAGCTGATTTAATTGAGTGGTATTGGCAGGCTGAGTTTACCGATAAAAGTGATGGTGCCATGCGAGAAGCTTTCTCATTAACTCTGGCTGAAAAATTAGCTGACGCATTGCTATCATCGATAAAAAGTACAAATTTTCCTACCGCTGATTTGATGGTATTAGGAGGCTTAGAAAAAGATGGTATTTGCCAAAGAAATAAAGGGCGTATAAGTTTTTCCCATGACCTTTTCTTGGATTGGTTCAAGCAAAGAGTGCTATGGATGAACTTGGAAGAGGATCAGGAGTACCTTTTCAGCAAAATAAACCTGCCTAGTTGGTACAGAGCCATTACATTATTAGGGCTTCATCTTTTAGAAAAAGACCAAGACACGAGTATTTGGTTTAAGTTGATCAAAACATCACTTGCAAATAAAGAATGGTTTTTAACTACTGATCTGTTACTTGAATCTATTATTTACTCATCGCAACCTGAAGTTATCATTACAAGGCTTTGGCCTGAACTGATTAATGATAAAGCCAGTTTATTGAAAAGACTCTTAAAACGGTTTCTATTCGTTGCAACTCAACCCGATCCGTTAACTATGAAATTAACGGAAAAGTTAGGTGCTGACACTTTAGCTGCCATGACTTGGAATAGACGTCCAATAGTGAATTATTGGTACGGTTTTTTGGCTGTAATAGAATCTAAACAAAGCGAATTTATTCAGTTGGTACCGAGCCAAACTGCGCAGATTTGTCAAACATGGCTAAGGCACACCCCAAAAAGTACACCTTATCGAAAAACTCTAGCCGATATGGCTATTAGAATGGGTTGGAAAGCACTACAACACAATCAGCATCGCCGTTCCCATGATAATAATCGTTGGCTAAATTATGAAGATGAAAAAGCGTCATTTTTTTATCAGACTGCTTTTACTGCATCACATGAAAATATGGATGATATTGTCGAACTTTCCTATTGTGCCAGCGGTTTGGCCCAGCCAACAACAGCCTTACCATCAGATCCAGCACCTGAACCAATTACCGATCTCGTATGGCTAAAAAGGATTGAAGAATTAGAGGCTCAATCGTTAGAAATGAATACTATCTATGGGGATGAAGTGTTTATACCATCAGCAGCAAATGGGCCTGTTTTCTCCGTTGATCGGGATTTCAGGTTCTTTTTTTTACATACCATGCATTCATTGCCTTTGATTGTACAAAAAGCTGATAAGGCGGCAATTATCATCTTGGCATTATGTATAAGAGAAGGTGGTAAGCGCTACTCCAGCTACCATTCATCAAGAGACAAACAATATGGTTTGGTTGATGGTCTGAATCTTTTTCCTGTTTCTTTCGATAAAGGTCCATTTTTTCATTTGTTATCCGTATCACCAAATGAAGGCATGAGAGTAATACTAAGACTAACCGAAATAGCGACTAATAAATGGTTGGAGGACAAAGAGCATGAAAAATTGAATGGCCATGAATTAATTGCTAATGAAAACTTTCCATTGGTATTAGATATTGAATTATACGGGGAATCAAAAGCATGGATTGGTGAACGTCTCTGGATGTTTGCTTGCAGAGCCACTGTACCGCCACCTAAACTGTTGGTATGTGCCTTAATGGCATTAGAGAAACGCTTATCAGATAATGAAGATGATGGTATAGATATTAGTGATGATATTCGTCATTTATTAACCCATAGTAATTCTATGGCAATAATTGGTGTTTGTTTACAGTTGGCTAAAAAATCTCCGATTCTCTTTAAAGGAGTTTGCGCTGACTTTCTTAGGATCCCTGAATTATTTAGCTATGACTTCTACCATATTAGAGATAGCGAAAAACATCAGATGATGGGATTCTTGCACCGGCATACTGAAAGGGAAATCAATGCTGCCAAAGCATGGCATTTACGAGAGTACAGAAAAGCAGAAATTCAAAGTTTAATACTGCCAATGATGATAAAAGATCAGGCGTTTAAAAAAACAGTCACTTCTAAAGTACTCCCTGCATTTAAATATTGGTTGGATAAAACAGCAGAAGATAACCCATGTTATCCTTTAACATTTAATTTGTTACACGAATTAGATTTGTCAAATTGGGGCTATCAAAAGGTCGAATCGCATAAAGATAGCCTTATATATACTCCCCCTAAAGTTGTACATGATAAATGGGCTGCTGAAAGTCAAGAGAATGAAATTACGCAATCACTCTTAGTAATTCCAATGCGATGCAGAGAACTGATTGATAAGGGGACGGAGCCTAGCTCAGAAAATATGATAAGTCCTTTGGAGACATTCGCCAAACTGGAGTTTAAAGACGCTGACGTTGATAGAAAATTACAACTGGTGAGAACAAAATGCGCTTTGGCAGCGTTATTATATACATATAAAAAGCAACTCAATGATATATGGGTAGAATATGAAGAATGGTGTTATCAAACTATATTAGGCTGTGTTTTTGAGCCGCCAGAAATGTCACTTCGTATTGCTGATTCAACCATGGATTTTGAGTGGGATAGATTTTGTGCAGAAGTGATTCCTTTCATGTGGTTAGAGTATAGGGACGATAAAGATATTAGAGCTGCGATAGGACACTTGTGTATTAGCTTTCACTATGAAACGACTGAGCGACTCTTTAATGTAGTGTCTGATCAACGAGCTGAGTTTGGACAAGATTTTGATCGATTAATTCATCTTGCGACACGGTGGTCAGTGTATAGAGAGAGAATATTGATAGCATCAAATGAGATACATGGAGAAGAAGAACTCTCTGTTGACCAGCTCTATTCAGAATTTAATAGCTATTTCCATAAGTTCATTGATGGAACTTTAGCCTTTGAAATTCCTATCTGGCAATCACTGGAACATACTTTTTCTAATGAGGTATATATAAGCAAGAAATATGGTCAGAGCAAAGCGCATCGTCGATCAACAGGTATTGACTTTGCCGTAATAAAGCGTGTTTATGATTGGTTACCAACATTAGATAGGGCCATCAATTCCACCGAAAAATCATATTGGTTGAGCTTTTGGAAACAGTGTAGTCAAACTATTTTATGGCAAATGGATTATGGTGTTCAGAAAGTTGATGAAGTTGATGGGATGCCTTATGAGTTTGATAGGTGGTTGCTCGGAAAATTACCAGGCATCATCTTAAGTTGTGACAGCACAGAAGAGGCTAGAAGCTTGTGGCAACCACTACTTGAGTTGGGGTCGTCAGCACATCTTTGGATTGAAGATTTTTTTTATGAATGGTTCTCTGCATTGAATGATAAAAAAACAGACAGCTCAGTGTTTTTATTACATTGGAACGAGATGATTCAATTTGCACTGAGCAATAAAAACTGGCAAAAAACGGATCGTAGCAAAAGATATTTAGAGGACATTTGGGATTCTATTTTTGGCTTAAAACAGATAATAATTGATTTTATATGGAATGAACAGCATGCTGATATTGTTAAAGGAATGAGTAAGCAATTTGAAGTACATGCGTCAAAAGAATTATCACTAGATTCATTAGGCAAGTTAATACGGTTCCTAAGAACCCGTAGTGCAGGTGAAATAAGACATCAAGGGCTGATATGGATTGATACCTGTTTGGTAGATCTAACGTGGCATTCAAATGAAACAGATAAAAATACTGAAGAACAGCTTGTTTTACTGGTCAAATTGGTTTTGGATGATATTGGCGAGTTGAATAAACTTCCGCCAGTGGCACAAAGAGCGCTGTTACGGATATTAAGACAGATGGCTGAACGTCAAAATAAAATGGCAATGGCTATTTTAAATGAATATTTTTGAAAATAATGAGATGTTGAGAGTCTTTAAAATATGTGAACATAGTATGATTCAGCAAAAGAACTTATACACGTGTTAAAATATTTATTAATATATATGCTACGTCATTAAATTAGAATATATAACAGACACCCGACAATTATTCCCACTATTAAGCAAGCTTTAACAATAAGTATATGCCTTAATTATTCAACTATTAGCCTAGAAACCCTAGAATACATTAATTCTTTTAATGATTTTCGATTCTCACCGGAATGTAAATTCCTATGGCAATTAGGGCATACAGCCACAGTGTTTTGTATTGTGTCTGAACCGCTATCCGCAAGGCCACGAACATGATGGACTTCCAAAAAAAAGGTACCGTCGTTTCTATAAAATGGTGCAACTTCTTGACAACATTCGCAAGTTCCAACGGAATTATTTAAAATCCATTTGATTACTTCTTTGTCTCTAATATATTGAGTGACTTCAACTGTTTTACTCTCCGGTTTTTTATTACCCTTTGGTAGTGCTTTCTTTTGATTACTGACAGGATTACTTTTTATATAATTCATGATTCCTAGCTCTAGATCTCTCTTTGTAGAGCTAAAAGGTAATCCAAGTTTAGTAAGTAAAAGTTCACCTTCCTTATTTCTTAATATTGGTATATCAGCTGCATTATTAAATGAACGATTTAATATTGACTGTCGCTCTTTTTTCAATTTAATTGGCTCGTTTTTTATACCTAACGCATTCCAAATACCAACCTTAACATCCCAGAGGTAAGACTCTTCCGATACTTCAAGGATAGAGAGTAAGGATTTTAACTGATCATTTGTGGGTTCGTTCTCTCTTTTAGAGCATTTGATACGTAAATTAATTACATCGTCATCAAAAGACTCATTACGTGTACCTTCTACTTCATTAAACATATTTATTTCACCTTCTGTTGCATTGATTTTTTTATTGGGGACTTAATGTTAGCTCCACGTTATTCTTTAAATGAATACCCTTTTATGGCACTAATTCGCTATTAATTTGAAAATATTCAAAACGTTTATTTACCAAATTTTTATATTCTTCATACCTAGCGAAACAATTAACGATGACCTCTGGTGAAGTACCATCTTTGAGTAGTTCTTTTTGAATAAAGGTGAATAGATTAATCAACTCAATAGAGAACAAAGAAAAATCAACATCTTTAGGGTCATATTCATGATTAAGAATTATAAAGTACTTTTTCAAATGCTCTATAGATAAACGACTTCCTTCACGCCACCTAGATATTTGTTTTTTGATTGCCGATGTCTCTGGAGAAATTAGCCTAACATCATTGGGTTTAAGTGGGGGAGTGGTCATACTTGGATCTTTAAGTTGTGCGATTGCTATATCTTTATAAAACTCCGTCCATTTATATTTCTTATTGGGTCTGTGTTTTTCGGCAAAATTATCCTTAACCTTAGTGATAAAGACCTCAGTACTTGGGTGAAAGTAGTGCTGCTCTTTCTTTGTTGAAATTGAGGGAAGAGACTTTGCTATAATTGAACGATAACCTTCTTCGCTATCCTCATAGTCTATTTCTAATAGCTTTTCGAATAAGGCTGCCCAATGCAATACCATACTTATCAAGTACTGAGCTTGGTTGTTTTTACTTGGTTCTATTACAGATAAAGGTTCACAATCTAGCCAAGTAGTTAAAAACTGGTTAGAAAAATCTACATTGTTTTTACCTTGGTTTTCTTTAATGAAGTTGTATTCAAGTAAGCATAACTCTTCAACAAAAGTTAGGTAGTTAATTAATTTCTCTTCACCTCGTGATTTAAGATTAACTTTAAACCCTTTGACCTGACTTAAAAGAATAAACCAGCCGCCTATGTGCTTAACATCAACTTCATAATCCTTTTGAAGATTATCAAATAGGTCTGCGAGTTCTTTGTTATCTGGGGCTAGATAGTTGGAAAGTTCTTCAGCTGAAAGCTCTTTGTTGGCTGCCTTTCTAAAGAATTGATGATCACGAGTGATATTAGGATCCTTTTTTGCTCTTTGAGTAATCTTTAGCAAAAGATCGGTTTCTGATGCAAATAGATTGGTAGCAAAATAGACTAGTTCTGGTAAGTGATTGAACAGTAGACCAACTTGAAATCCTTTATCCCTCATATTTCACCCAAATGTCCCTTTTTTAGAAAATATTCCATGTGATTATTGATATCGATGTTAACTCATAACAAAGGAGAAAAGAAATGGGTGGATCTAGTAATGATGATAGAAGTGATAGTTTAAATCCGAATAACGATGCTTATTGGGATAGTTTGGATAACCATTCGGACCAATTAAATCCGAATAATGACGAATACCAAGGAGATGATGACGAGTAGTTAATTTGGGTTGTTTTACTTTAATGAAGCAACCCATTACTTATTTGTTATATAAGGAATAATAATGAAAAGTGAAACTTGTTTCGGTAAAGTTAATCAGCAGCCATTAACACAGTATGACTCAGAATTTGAGGCTGACAATGACGTTGAGTTTATTAAATCTCAATACAATAAGGAACTAACACCATATAACTGTAATAGGTGCGGATTTTGGCACCTATCACCAACCAATAGACAAACTCCTAGTAAAGAATGCATGTCTTGCTTTGATGGCAATGGAAACACTAAGCAAGCATATGGTTCAAAGCTTACCGCCAAACAACGAGCAAAAATATTACATGAAGAGCAAGGGAAAAAGCTCCGCGTATATCAATGCAAGTTTGGTAATGGTTGGCATCTTACAAAAAGCTAAATCCTATTAGGGTGTGAAGTTAAAATTGTTACTTACAATGTGATTATCTTGACACCTAAATCATGTGCTTTTTTCATTTTACTAGTGATTTCAAACCTGCCGGTATTCCCCATAAATAGAAAAGTAGTTTGACGACTTACAGAGCCCATGACTATTGCACCTTTGTGCTCTAGCATGGCTTTAACCTCTGCTCTTGGAAGAGGTAGTGTTCCTGTAACAGCAACTTTTAAATTATCAATACTGATAGTGCTTAAAACTTCATCCAATGTAGCAAATTCACGTTCTATATCTTTAAGCCTAACCTCTTCTTTTGCTCTTTCCTGAGCTTCTTCACGCTTTAGTTTAAGAGAGTTCCACTCATCTATTTTTTGCTTGATATAAGGGAAGGTATGCAGCTCTATTGTATTTTCATCTGACAAAAATATAGTCCATTCACCAGATACATAACAAATGTCACCATAGCGGCAGTCAATAGCCCGAATAGAAATACCATTTCGTGACAACGCCAAAGGCACGACCTCTCTTGGCCCGCTACCAGAGAAAGGGTTATCAACCTTGATTGCATCCCCAGGGTTAATATTTAATAATTCAAAAATTGTCATAAAATCCATCCTATTTTTCTTTGTCCTTACAATAGCTTATGTTGACAGTAAACTTTTCAAATGGTTACGTCAATAAAGCACACCTTACTATCAGTTTGAATCAAACACTTTTTATAATTAATCGTTTAGTCTGTATAAATCTCCTATCTTCAAACAAACAATGACGATGCATTTTAAAACACTCTATTATTCAGGCGATTAAACCTGTAAATTATCAATAAACCATATAAAAATAACTACTGATTCAATAACAAGGACGTATTATGTTAAATGGAAATGACACTTACCTAATGCTTGCTATATTAGCTTTTACTGTCTCAATTATATTTGTAATATTGGCAATTTCTAAATCAAAAAAACGTTCAATACTGACTGATGAAGTGACACGGAAAAAACTGACCCTCAATGAAAAGTCAGTTGAAGACGTTGTTGCTGAATTATCCCAAGCTTACGAAGAGATAAATGAAAAAATTGAAGCGGGCAGCGATAAGCACAGAAAGCTGTTAGATTTAATTAGTAGCACTAACGAACAATCTAAACTCATCGACGTTGGTCTTTTACCGCCTGTATTTAAATTTGATGATAGCGAATCTTTAAAAGAAAAAATTAAAGAATGCCAGTTAAAACAGTTTGATGTAATAAAAACTGGTAGGGCAGTATCTGCTCATTCGAACTGGTCATGGTTTGGAAGCAGTTCTGATGGAAATAAGATGGTAGAAGATTATAAACGTCTACTCCTAAAAGCGTTCAATTCAGAGTTTGATTCCATCCGTAAAAAAATGCGACACAATACCTTCGATGGAACTTTAAATAAACTTCATAAACTAGATGAGCAACTTACTAAGCTAGGTGAAACTACAAATGTTGAAATATCTCAAGTGTATTTTAAATTAAAGGCAAACGAGCTAAATATTTGGAACATAGAACTCAAGCATAAAGAAGAACTTAAGCAAGAGAGAAAAACGCAACAAACCCTATTGCGTCAGCAAGCTAAACAAGGCGCTGTCGGTGATTCTGACGAGCTTGAAGACGATATTTATTACCGGAAAGCAGATTTACTAAAAGCGCAAAAACGTGCCAAAGAATTACATGGTGCCAGCGCTACAGACACACAGCAAAAAATTGAACGCATGCAGAAAGAAATTAAACGCTTAGAGGATAAATTTGAAAGGTCAGTTTCGCAAGCTCAACTTACACGAGCTGGCTATATTTATGTCATATCGAACATTGGTAGTTTTGGTGAGGGGGTTGTTAAAATAGGGATGACCCGACGATTAGAACCAATGGATAGGGTGAAAGAACTAGGTGACGCTAGTGTACCGTTTAGGTTTGATGTACACACTTTAGCGTTCGTAGAAGATGCGCCAAAAGTTGAGAAGATGCTACACCGTAAATTCGATAACCATCGAGTCAATAAAGAAAATAAAAGGAAAGAATTCTTTAAAGTTCTCCCTAATGAAGTATCTAAGGCGATGCTTGAAATGGGGATTGAGTCTGATTGGTTTTTTGATGTTGAAGCCAAGGAGTTTCGAGAAAGTCTGTTAATGCGTGAAGCTCTATCTGAACGTTTGTCTCAAGCATCAAACGCCTCTGTTGAATTTCCAGAAGCTATTTAAAAGGAACTTATTATGTACTTACCTATTGCATTGGCATTCACTCTTCCTGTAGCACTATATTTTTATTTTATTGAACAAAAAAAGTACTCGTTGGTTATTGGCGAGCATGATGTAATTGAGTCTGAATACGGACCAATTACAGAAAGTGAAACCCAACTTTTAGACGTTAAATCAAAGTATAAAAAGTTGCAGGGAACATACAAAACCGATTTATCACTCCTAAGAAAAAGAGAATCAAAACTAGCTCAATATCACCTTGGCGTAGGCACTACTGATACTACTTCTTATAGAGCTTTATTAACTACCGATGATTTAACAGTCTTTGAAGAAAAACTTGCCCAGGTGAAAGCTAAAATCAAAGACAAGGTGAGTAGTAAGGACGCTTGTGTTTGTAATATGGGTAATGACTTTGTAGTAAATGGTAAACGTTCAGAGGCTAAAAAATTATTTAACCGTGAGATTAAGTTAAGAATACGTTGTTTAGATAATGAGTTTAAAGCTGCTGCGGTTGTAGCTGATTGGAACAATATCAATCGTATTATACAACGAGCTAGAAACACATATTCAGACATTAATGCCGTTGGGGAAATGGTTAAAACTTACCTTAAAGAGCCCTATTTGAACCTAAAAATTGAAGAGTTACGTCTTGGCTATGAGATTAACCAGTTAAAGGCTGATATTAAGGAAGAAGAACGTGAACAAAAACAACTTGTGAGAGAAGCTGAACGAGAAAGTGCACGTATTGAAAAGGCAGCTGAAAAAGCGAAAAAAGAACGCGAAATAATGGAAAAACTTGTGGCTAGTGAATTAAGTAAGCTTGAATCAAGTTCAGAAGAACAAAAATCATTGTATGAATTTCACAAGGAAGAACTTGAAAAACTCAAAGAAAGAGAGAGTAGAGCTGTTTCTCTTGCCCAGATAACACGCGCAGGTTATGTCTATGTCATTTCAAATGAAACATCTTTTGGTAAAGGAATATGCAAAATAGGTATGACCCGCAGAGCAGAGCCGTATGACAGGGTAAAAGAGCTAGGTGATGCTTCTGTTCCTGAAATATTTGACGTTCATGCTTTTGCTTATACAGAAGATGCCCCTTTATTAGAAAACTTTCTTCATAAAGCATTTAGTGATCAGCGTGTTAACTTAGTGAATAAACGTAAAGAGTTCTTTTTTGTGGAACCGAATGAAGTTTTAGTAATGCTTAAAACTTTCGATGGCACTTATGAGCTTAACGAATTGGATGAATATGTGTGATCATTTTGTTTGT
The DNA here is from genome assembly GCA_022969175.1 of Colwellia sp. Classification (GTDB taxonomy): domain Bacteria; phylum Pseudomonadota; class Gammaproteobacteria; order Enterobacterales; family Alteromonadaceae; genus JALJPB01. The sequence continues at coordinate 12,359 of JALJPB010000076.1, forward strand.
ACTAACTAAATTTAAAGTGAACAGATACAAATGAACAATCCTTTAATTATTCCAATACTTGGATATTTAAAAGAGCAGAGTAGTTCATGTTCGCTTATTGATTTAGTGAACCTTTGTGATCAGGAATTTCTTACACTTGTTGGAAGCGAACTCGACTTTCAGGTAGTCATTTTCCAAAAGAATTTTTTTGTTATGAATGCTTTGTACCAAATTCAACGTGATATTCAAAGCGAAGGTTTTTTACTAACCATTTTTCCATTAGAAATTTGTATTGTGCCCAATTTAGAAGGAAATAAAAAATCGCTGGCCACACGCGACAATGATCTTGCCCGCTATTATTTAGACTGGTCTAATTTGAGTAATATCACTGTTGAAGAGGTTGACGAACTATTTTCCAGTTTTTGGCAAAGGTATCAGGCAAAAGATAAGGTCGAGGCTGCTCTGACTACCTTAGATCTCGATCAAGATGTAGATTGGTTTGTTATTCGCCAGGCTTACCAAAAGAAAATTGCAATTAATCACCCTGATAAAGGCGGCTGCGCAGAAGACTTTATCGAAATCCGAAAAGCTTATGAAATTTTAAGGTTTCGTTATCATTGAGCTTAATGCTAAGTGATTTAGCCACGATAATACCTTCTTTCATAAGCAAAGCGGCAGTTTTTGACGATAGCTAAAGTCTCATGAAGTGCTAATAATTAACTTTTTAAATTAAGCCAGGTAAGTCAGATGTTTAGCGATAGTTGACGATATGGAGTAGAAGGCTTAATGTCTACGTACGATCTCTGTAAATAGTTGCATTATATAGAGAATTTCATTAATTCGATTGGAGTATGAGCATTATTAGACGTTCAGTAGATAAGGTTAGAGCCTCACGAGATGGTCATGAGTTTCATGAAAACTGGGCAGCGCGTAAGGCGTTGCAATTATTATGGCCACAAGATGATCTTATCGGTATAGCCATAGAAGGACTGCACCCAGCCGACCAAAAAAATGCCGCTTCTGAGACCGTAGAAATTGCCGACGCCACCATGTACTACGGAAAAAGGCCGACGTTCAAAGGATCAGATAATATTGTAATAGTTCAACTCAAATACTCTATTAGTGATGAGCATACACCTTTTCGTAACAGCCATGCTAAAAAAACCATCATAAAATTTGCTGCGGCATACAAAGATCATATCAATATTCATGGAGTAAAAGAGACCAATGAAAAGCTTGAGTTTGAGCTGGTAACTAATCGTCCTATATATCCTGCTTTAGAAGATGCTGTTCAATTCATCGCAGAAGGAAAGCTTTTAACCGGTGAAAATAAGAAGCAAGCGGATCAATTCATTAAGGCATGCGGACTTAAAGGAAAAGAACTTAAAGATTTTGCAAAAAGAGTATCTTTTTCTGGTTTATCAGGAAGTTTAAAAGCTAACCAGCGTAGTTTATCAAAAACCTTGGCAGATTGGTCTGGTGGCCGTGACCCTATGTCACGCGCTTATCTAGAAGGCATGAAACAATTGCTGAGAGATAAAGCAGGTTCAGAAGGAGAAAGAAATAATATTATAAAACTTGTAGATGTTTTAGATCGTTTAGAAGTTGATAAGGAAGGTCTTTTCCCATGCCCTGAAAGCTTTCCTGAAATTGGAGAAATAGTAAAACGAGACCAGCTAGCAAACGCTATCAAACTTATAGACAAAACTATAAAACCATTTTTGATACATGCCGCAGGCGGTGTAGGGAAAACTGTTTTTTTACAAAGCATCGCTGAACACTATGCGAAAGATCATGAAGTTGTTCTATTCGATTGTTTCGGTGGTGGTGCCTACAGAGCCCCAGAAGATGCACGGCATCTCCCTAAACGAGCTTTTACTCATATCGTAAACAGATTAGCCCAAAAGGGGTTGTGTGATCCCCTAATACCAACGCATAACAATACAGAAGATCTAATCAAAACCTTCCGAAGCAGGCTTGAACAGGCAGCTAATACTTTGCAAAGAGTATCTTTGGATAAAAAGCTCCTGCTGTTTATTGATGCAATAGACAATGCCGCCGAATTCGCACAAGAAAGAAATGAGGATTGCTTTTCCAAAGAACTACTGAGGAGCATTGAGTACAATCAAAGTATATCAAACGTCACATTAGTTTTGAGTTGTAGAACAGAGCGCAGGGAAATTGCTAAAAATGATCTTACTTGCGAGGAGTATCCGTTAGAACCTTTCTCTATTAAAGAGACTAAAAGCTATTTAAAAAATCGAGTGAAAAATCTTACATCAACAGAAATTGAAGTTGCTCAAGCAAGATCTGCTGGAAACCCTAGAGTGCTAGATCATTTAGCATTAAGCGATAGAGGATTATTAGATAAATCCGAAATAAATAAAACGATTGAACTAGATGACCTGCTTAAAGCACGCATCAAGGATGCTTTAAATGAAGCGTTGGGACGAGGATATAAAAAGGCAGATATCAATTCTTTTTTTGCCGGTTTATCGGTTCTTCCTCCTCCTGTTCCTATCGATGAATATGCGATTGCTCAGGATATGGATGTGAGCGCAATAGAGAGTTTTGTCGCAGATTTAGCACCATTACTTGAGAGAACAAAGCATGGTATTTGGTTTCGTGATGAACCGACAGAAACTTTAATCAGAAACACCTATGCCTCAGATGAGCAAGCTCTTAAAAAAGTATCTGAAAATCTATATAAACAACAAGGTGTTTCAGTATATGCCGCACGTTCTTTACCTGGATTATTACAAAAGCGAGGTGATGGTGAAAAACTATTTGCATTGGCCTTTGATGAACGCTTCCCAAAAGAGATTACAAGCACTGTTGGTAAGCAAGCCATTCGGCACGCGAGATTAAAAGCAGCGGTGTCTTATGCCACCCATACCGAAAACTATAACCAAATTGTTCGTTTGTCTGTTGAAATTTCTACCATAGAGGCAGGAAACAAAAGGGGGGCTGATTATATTTTGGATAATCCAGATTTGATCATTGCATCTCAAGATACAGATGCAACAAGACGACTATTCGAAATACGCACTTCGTGGCAAGGTACGAGGCATGCAAGGCTTGCAATTGCACATATATTATCAGGCGATTCAAGTGAAGCCCATCGCCACGCCTTAACTGCTAATGAGTGGATTAGTCACTTTTCTAGACAAGATCAAAAATATAAAAGAGGTCATGGTGGACAAAAACGAATAGATGTTGCGGCTATTCCGTTATGCATTTTATCACAAGGCAAAGCCAAAGCAGCTATTGGCTGGATGAGACAATGGAAGTCTTGGTATGCTTATGAAGTTTCAGAATACCTTTTTTCATTCATCTATCAATCAAGGCTTTTATCTTCCAGTCAGACAATAGGTGTTGAGGATTTATTAAATAATTTAACAGATGATATTGGTGTTATTACAGGAGTTTTGTCTTTCCATGAATGTACGAATGATACGCAAAAGGCATTAATTATAAAGCTCGCGAAAGCGTGTAATGAAACAGAATCTATAGATACAGGGAGCGGCTTTCAGCACGATAGTGATTACTCTATTCAAGAAGGTTTGTTTAAAGCTGGCTCCATAGCTTTGTCTATGGGTTTAAAAGCAGAAATATTATCGATTTGCGGTGCCATAAAGATTAAAACGCCTAGTCTATGGTCATTCAACGATCACTATTCAACTCAGTATGTCATACCTTTTATTATACAGCAGGCCTTAACTGCCGGAACAGGTGGGAGCAATTTATCGGGACAGGATATTTTGCCAGAAGAGTTAGCAAAACTATGGCCGACACCTGATAAAAATATAAATGATGTTGAATTTGAAAAACTGCTAAAACAGAAGATCACAGAGAGGTTCGAGCAAAGCCAAAAAGAAGATATAAAAAAAGATCAAGAACGGTCATTTAGCTATGATAAAAAAAATGAGTTTGAACGATTCTTGAGCGAGCGTTTCAAGCCACTTACCCAATTAGTCAGTGCTTTAGCTCAATTATTATCCTCTCCCGTTGGTAAGGCAGAGATCGCTTTTCTTGACTTAGTGCAAGCATGGTCTGATACCAGAAAAAAGAAAAGCATGTATGAGCATGGTAAATTTAATAGATTCTTTGAGGAATTAGGGCGTGAACTTCTTATTTTTTCTCTATGGACACGAAACGATTTATCAATTTCATCTATTACTAAATTTTGGGAAGTCTTAAACGAAGGTAGCTTTATAGGTTCAGCTAATTTAATTCAGATTATATCAATTTTATCAAAGCAAATACGGTTTCACGAACTGGCTGGTGAAATGTCGATAAAAGCTAGTACTCTGATTGAGAAAGAAGACCATGTAGACACACGTGTGTCCCTTTTTTCAAGCTTATCTAGGGCCATTTTACCTGCTAGTGTTGATGAAGCCGCAGAGTATTTTAGATCTGGATTAGAGCAAATGGATGCCATTGGCTCTGGTGATTATGAGTTTACTAATGAACTTTTATTGTTTGCTGCCTCTGTAAAAGGAGATGAGCTTGAAGATAAAGATTTTCATACATTAACCAATATCTGTGAGCTTAATATCAGCGAAGATCCCGAAAAATTTCCGTGGTATGCCTTTGCGCAAGGTTTATCTACAGTCGCTGGCTGTAAAGTGTTAGCTAAACTAAGTAGATGGGATGACCGTTCAAAAGTATTATTTGAGAACACGCTTTCACCATACCTTCTTGCTTTATTGGAGAATGGTAAAATGGACGCTGATATTGCATTACCTCTTTTAAGACTTTGTAACCCATCTGAATCATACGGCTGTCGTACATCTTACTTTGCTCAAGCAATTGATAATCTTAAATCTCCTGATAAAGAGAAGCTTATTAGAGAGTTTATTACTCAATTTGAAGAAAATAACCCTAATATTCCGATGGATGATGATGTGAAAAGGCTGCATTCAATATCTTCTAAGCTTTTAGGAGATACTGACGAAGCAACAATTCGTTTACGGGCGTTCAGTCGAAAATCGAAGGCTATTAGGGAACAACGAAATGAACACATGAATTACAGAGGAACACCTGACTCTAAAGATAATGAAAGAGTAGATAAAAAAGATGTTGAAAATAAAAAAGTAGTTAATAAGCTCATAGCGGATACTAATCCAATGGATGAAATAGCTATATCTAAAGCTATTGATAAATTAAATGCAATACAAAACTTCTACACTCTTGAGAGTGATTATCTTTCAGGTATACGCGCAAATGTATGTTTTGGTGAACGCTCTCGTTATATTCATATCATATCCAAACTTGAAAATTTATTTTACTACAGGAAAGTAGAAGAACTAAAGTCGTGTAAAGTTAACTGGGGTAAGTCTTCTAAAGCTTTGAATCGCACATTTAGTGAACTCGGTGATGTTTTTTTACAATTACATTCAGGTGAGTTAATTAGTCACGATAGATTATCCACTTCAAACTTGAAGGAGATTTCGGAGCTTTGTGATATACCTATCACAACATTGGCGCTACGGTTAATAAAGGAGTTTTCTAGCACTGATATTTATGTTCCTGCTTCAGTATGGATGTCTTTAGCTGCGATTATATGTGAGAAGTCTGATGATGGTGAAGGTCAAAAAGCTTTAGTGCGCTTACTGAATAGTAGCGCGGCTAAACTCTCTATGAATGTAGAAGATGGGGAATGGGAAAAAAACAGGTATCCATCGGCAGATATACCTGACATAGCTGCAAGTTTAGTATGGATAAAATTAGGAGCTCCATTAGCCGCAGACAGATGGAGAGCGGCTCACAGTGTAAGACGTTTTGCAAAACTAGGACGGTGGGATGTCATTGATATACTTGTTTCTAAAACCTTTTTAGATAACGCACACCCATTTCAAGCACATGAGCTAGAGTTTTATCATTTGCACGCACGCCTCTGGTTATTGATTGCCTTAGCTAGAGTGAGCATCGATTATCCAAAAAGGGTAACAAAGTATGCAGATACATTTAAGAAAGTGGCGTTAGATAAACACTTCCCACACGTGCTACAACAGCATTTTGCTGCCAGTATAATTCAAATATGCATTAGCAAAGGTAATTTGAAATTATCAGTACAATGTAAACAGGACATAGAAGCTGTCAACCATTCTCCATATCCACGTTTGAAAGATAAAGCAAGAAAATTCAGAATAAATGGTGTATATGATTCTCGCCCTGATGATGCACCAGAAATACAGTCAGAGTTTTCTCTAGATTATGATTTCAAAAAATATGATGTTCAGTATTTAAGTGAAGTTTTTGGCAAATACGGCTGGCAGATGAACGATATCATTGCAAAATGGGCTAGAAGGTTTGACGATAGTATCGATGGTATGTACGAAAGTGGCGACAGAAACAGGAGCTTTGGTAGACAGCAAAGAGGAGAAATAACGTCTAACTATCATACATATGGTCAACAGTTGGGTTGGAATGCTTTATTCTTAACTGCTGGAGAGCTTCTCGCTGAAAGTCCTGTCACGAATGATTCTTTTTATGATGACCCTTGGCCTAATTGGATGAGCCGTGAAATGCTAACTCGAAAAGATGGGTTATGGTTATACGATGGAATAGATGCAACCCCTCTAGACACTAAAATTAATCTATTTGAAAAGGGTGATAAAGAACTTGTTATTACAGGTAACCAGAACACAATATTAAGTCTTATTGGACTCAATTCACTGAAAGTAAAAGACAATATGATTGTTGCAGGGGGCTGGCATTCTTCTGATGGTATCCGTATCAGTATTTCCTCTGCGCTGACCCCATCAGAACAAACCAAAATATTAGCAACTAAACTATCTAAAGAAGATCCTTTCCAAGCTTGGTTGCCAGCATACCAAGAGGGGGATGAAGAGGAAGAATATATACACAACCAAAAAGGAAGTTATAAGGCGTGGCTTGTTTGCCCTAGTATAGAAAGCAAAATAGACGAAAACGATACATTAGGGGCTAAGTGTGCGATGGAACGACCACACTTTACAAAAGAAATAACTAAAATGTTCGTTCTTAATACAATTGATCCCTTCAAAAGGCGATGGAAGAATAGTGATGGTGATATTGTGGCTATTGCAGAAGCTTGGGGCTACACAAGAGAGCATGACGAAGGAACATCAAGCAATGGTTTACGACTAAAATGTTCAAAAAGTTTTTTAAACAGCGTACTAACTCAAAAAAATATGGATTTGATGATATTTATTAAACTAGAGCGTTATGAACAAAGTTATGGAGATACAGACAGCATTTATAAGCACACTACAGCAGTCGTAACGATTAAAGAAAATTCTGTCGTTGAGTTTTACGAAGGGCATATAAACCGTCTTCATAAGTCTAAATTTTAATGTCAGCTATTTCGATCAGTTGACTTAAAGACCCGCCATTCTCTAATGTCGTATTGTGGAAACAGTGATCATTAGAAGCCAACCTCATTTGATCAGTCGCAGTTTAAGACTTCTACTGATTAAATACCACTTCACTTCTTCGTGGTTCTCTTTCTTGTTAATTGCTAACTCCAAAGTTTGTATGGAGCTAGCAATTAACTACTCAAATTGCTAATGGAAATTTGCTCGTTGAATTAGGCACATGGCGAATTCAGATATGCCATAAAAGATGGCCCATCAATAAACTCACCTTTACGTTGATGTTTTGCCCACTTCAACTTTCCCTCTCGAACTAAAAGCTTTATCTCATCGTTTGTACAACCCACCGCTTTAGCCGCATCAACAACGGCTACAGCATAGTGATAAGCTGTTTTAAGCATCTTCGCTAACCAAGTTTTAAAAAGATCCTCCGGCACAATAACTTGGCTTAAATCTGAAGTTGAGTATAGATAGCCTTTAATCTTTTTAGTTAAAATAGCATTAACTACATCGCCGTAATGACACAGATGCTGTGTTACCGATTGAGTTTGAGCCGTTATAGTTAAATAGCCATCCTTGTAGGGTGGTGTTTTAACAAACTCACCGATAAGCCCTGTGATGTAGTGCATATTGAAAATCTTAGTAAACATCCTTTTATGATTACCAATAAGAGATGTATTCACCATAGGAAACGTTTTGTTTTCAAATAAGATAGTGACATCATTAATATCTAGATTTACGGCTTTTGCTAGAGCAAATATATCAACATGGTAACGTGGTATCTCATCATAAGTCTTTGACGCATACTCGACTCGTGCCTTTTGCACATATTCAGGACGTTCATTAAATGACGTTAGGTTTAAAAAATCAGATTCATCATACGTTCCTTTCACCCAATGGTTAAACTGCACTGGCGGATGAATGTTTTTAGTAAAGTCCTGTAAATGACTCACACAACGTTCATTCCATAGCGTTCTGTGCTCAGCTGATGTTAATAGTTGCATACCCGTTAATATTAACTCACTGTGACCCGCACTGTAGGGGACTCGCGAGAAAGCTTGAATCAACATATCAAACGGGCGAGCAGCTACATAGGTGGCAAATGTGATGTCTGCTAACACTGTGGAGTTTGCTTGAAGCTTGCCGTCAACATCAGGCCATAACGAACGTTCTAATGAAGTAAATTCTATTTCTTCATATACCTTAGCACTGGCATCTATTTCCCAAGGTTTTTTACAGCTTGGGCAAAATTCAAAAAGGTTAGCATCCCAAGAAATAGGTTTATGGCATTGAGGGCAGGTATCGATCAGCAGAAGTTTGTGGTTTGGGCAACGGGCGACAGTGGCAATACTCCAGCGCCAATCCATAACGTGATCTTCAACCAAACAAGCCGTGCAAATACGAGGAAAATCCACCACTAATTCCGCAGAAGTTCGGCCTTTTTCAAATAGCCATGTGACTTGGTGATGTCGTTGATGCAAGGCAGTTACCTTAGTAACATCGCGGTTTAATGCTTTTGACAAGGCTGGAGCTAAGTTTTTTAACTGCACTGAATGCCAAAGACCAAAACGTCCTGCTTTTGGTTTTTCCATCTTTATATATTTTAGAAAGTTGTAAAGCTTAAAGTGGCTATTCATATAAGCTAGGCGCATTAAGTATTGAGTTAATGCTTCATTTTCTTTTGGGTAATAGCGTAGACGTAACATAATTATGATCCCCCCTGGCGTGTACCGGCTTTATGATTAGCATTACTCTTTTTAATTACTCCATTTTGTTTGTTCAATAATTCACTATACTGGGCATCAATTTGGTATGTGTGCTCGGTAAAAAGATTAAAGTTTTTAATCTTGTTATAAGCCATGGCTTTAAATATAAGATTAAGGTCGTTAACCGTTATTTCTTTTTTATCTGGTAGCTTAGTCATGACACGCATAAACA
>JALJPB010000077.1 GCA_022969175.1 Colwellia sp.
AAGCTGAACTCGCTACGGTCGCATCGGTTGATGCACAAGGCAGGGTTGAGCAAGTTAAGCTACTTGCAGCAAATACTCCTGTAACGGTTAGCAGCCAAGCAAAACACATTACTTGTGCCGCAGTTGAAGATACCGTAATGGTGCAAAATACCCGACAAGGATTGATTGTAATCGCACAATTAGCAAAACCATCTGACAGCCCGTCAGCTCATATTACTGATAATAATGGCCACGTAATTGTTAAAGGCGCTAAAAGCGTTACCTTATCAACACGTAAAGGCTCTATTGAAGTATACGACGACGGAAGAATTGTCTTAGAGGCAAGCCAATTAAGTGCCAGTAGTGAGCGCGACCTTTGTCTTGATGGTTGGCCAATTCGGCTTAACTAACTTAGCTAAGGCTAGTTAATTCATTCAGCTTAACAAGTGTTAAATAGAACAAAAACTAATTAAATTCACCTAACGAAATGAACCGATAAATGTTTGAAGTAGTGGCGCGAGCTAATATTCACCATCAGCAAATTGTTAAATTGCTAAAACAACGCAATAGAGTACATGCGTCTCTTGTTTATCAGCAACATCGCATGGCTACGCTTGAGCAAAGTTTGTGTGCACATGCCTATGCGTTGATTGACGCTGATAGAGACGAGCTAAAACCGGCGGTTGCTGCGCTTGTTTGTGCCTTGCACTTTTTAATTGATGACAAACTCACCAGCGAGCAATTGCTGGCTCGCTACCAACAAGAAAGTATGTCAGCTGAAGAAGCCGATTTAGCAGAGGCAATTGAGCTTCTGTGCAGCTTATTACCCGCAACATATCTTAATAACAAGTTAGCAATAAAGTTTGATAATGCCTACTTAGAACAAATAGTCTATCGAAACAGTCAATTAGTTGAGTTACTGGCTCATTTTGCCATTACATGGCCGATTGAAGCTCTACAAGTAATGCGTCAATCAGCCCTTGCTGAGCAATTTTCCCCATCGCTTACTTTGGCGTGTCTGCTTTTTGGTCAAGACAAGGTTACTAGCCAAGAACTGGCCCAAGGTTATAAACACGCGCAGTTTTCAATCGCTAAAGCAAGTTTTGTAAAAGGCTTAGCGGTAGATAAACTTACTGCAAAAAACGCATTATTTAATCGCTTTGCTAAAACCGAATCCCTTACTGAAAAAGCAGATTTATTGGCCCTAGCCGGTTTGTCGGGTGACAGCAGGTGGATTGAACCCTGCAGTATTTTTTGTAAAGACTATCCCGAACATACCTTTGAAGTACTTAGTCATTTTCAGCATAAAATATTTTTAACCATTAGCATTGAATTAATGGCGGTTGCTCAAACCAGCGATAATGCCTATCAGGCGTGGTTGTTATTAACCGATAAGCCGTTACTTAAAAAACCGCAGCTACAAGACAGCAAGAACAAACATCAGCAAGCAGGTGAACTTAACGTCCCTAATACCGACCAAGCTGAGCTACATCGACAAGCGTTGATGCAGCAGTCAGGACAGCATTCAGGCGAAAAAGTATTAGCTGGCATATCGTTTGATGATAACAATGCGGCGCAAAAACTTGCGGGTTTACAAGGAAGAGCCGTTCAACAGGCATTAATACTCTCTCATCGTATGAGTGATGGTATGTCGTTGTATTGTCGTCAATTATCTTCAACAGCGTTGAGCGAAATCATGCAACAAGGCGATAAAAGTAAAATGGTTATCAATCACATTCAAATAACACCAAGGAAGGCAAATGTTGCATAACTTAAGCCCTTGGCAAGGGACAATCGTTGAAAATTGGCAACAAAACAAACAAAAGGGCTTAACCGTGGTGGTAAAGCAATCGTTTGAGTATGACGACAAGGGTAATGTATACGCTATGGAAACCAGCGAAGACATTGTTATGGCAGACGAAATGTTGGCTGAGCCGATAAGTTCATCGATTAAAACGGCTAACGAAATACCCGCATTTAAAAAAGGCTTTGAACTATACGGCAATATAACCGCTTATCCACCCAAAGCAAAACAAGCCAAAGTCATTGAAGTGACTATTTCACTAACGCAAGAAAACAGGTCGGTATTTAGCAAAACCCTGAGGGTAACCGGTGATCGGGTTTGGCAAAAATCATTATTAGGCAAAACGGCATCGGTACCTGAGACATTAGTTGCGACAGCATTAAGTTATGAAAACACTTATGGGGGTATTGATCCAGTCAATGGGGACAAAGTCTTTGAAGAAAACCCAGCTGGTAAAGGCTTTCGTGTAAAATCAATCAATGGCTGCCCTTTACCAAAAGTTGAATACCCAAACGATTTTTTAAGACATCCAAAAAAGCAAATAGCCCCTGCAAGTTACGGTGCTATCCCTCAGTTTTGGCAACCTCGATTAGCACTTTTGCCTGAAATAGAACAAACGGCACTGATGGCTGGAGAATATCCGTACCAGAGCAAATTAAGGGATGATGTCTATAATTGTGCGCCATTAGACCAACAGCTAACTATCAGCTTTACTAAAGATCTTGTACTGTCATTAAAAGGTGTTTCACCCAATAAAGATTATCATCATGTAACTGAGGTAAATTTGCCATATTCACCTCCTTTAGTAGCGCTAATTAATGGTGATGAGCAAGTGTTTATTGAACTAACGTGCGATACCTTAGTGATGGATACTAACGCCAATGCCTTTCATTTAATATGGCGTAAAAGTATTGCTAAAGGCATAGGTAAAAACTTAGATAATAATGATGATTTAGGTAATAAAAACCGTATCACCCCCTACAGCCAGATTGTTATACAGCAACACCACAAACAAGAGCAAGAAAAACAAGGTGCAACGGCATGAGTAATACCTATAAGGCACTAAGCCTAAGCACCATTAATGCCTCAGGAACCTCTGAACGAGCTTTGTATAGTGCGTTAGTTACCGAAATGTTTTTTGGACAAAAGTCAGCACTAGAAATACGTGTTGATAAAGGCCTAGCAAAACCTTACTTTACGGTGCCATTACCTGAGCTTGAGTCGTTAAATACGGCAACCAAAAAGCAATTGTTATTAGTGTCATGCTTGCAAGAAACCGAGAAACAACTCAAACAACTATCAGCAACAATGCCAATTAATACCATTGAGCAACTTGTTATTGTAACTTCAATGTTAAGCACGGTTAAAGTCGGTGATGGTGCGGAAAGCTCTGCTACAGAAAGCTCTGACCAAAGTGAGCAGGCCAAAGAAGAATGGCAACAGCTTGTAAAAACATATGTAAACGACTATTTACCGTATTTTAGTAATAAAGTTACCTTTAACTATTCTCATACTCCCTCGCTAGAGCTGACTCTTAATCTTAATCAATTAGTTAAGCAGGGCGACCAAACCGAGGGTTTTGAGCGACCTGTTCTTGTTATTACTGTCGAGTCATTGCTTGATTATGACGAGGTGAAAACTCTCAGTAAAATAATAGAGGTACAATGTTTACAAGGGCCTGCAGGTATTATGCCGTCAGAAGCGGCAACCAGTACATTGGTTATTCCCAGTCATTATCCAGACATTAAACATAAAAATGTAGTGATAATTGAAGGGTTAAATAGCCAACAACTAAGTATTAAAGAGCAACTCATACAAGCAAAATTTACCCTGCCAAATACTGTGCTGCACGTTGGAACTATCTCTGAGCAATGGGTAACGCATTGGTATGGCCAAACGAATAGCTTTTATCATCAGCAGCCACCAAACGACGACGAATTAACCGCTGGCCAACAAGCAGATAAAACCCTTATTCCTATTGACCTAGCACCTAATGCAGCTAAAGAATTAACCCTATACGATCAAACTAAAGTTCTAGGGTATTTAGGTATTGCTAACTTAACAACCGCTATCGCCAGTGTTACTTCATTACTCACTAGCCCGATAGAAAACACTTCAGTGGTATGGTTGGTAGAGCACCACATAAACAGTAATAACACGCAACAACCTGCAGCCAATGTATATAAAATAACGTTAGCAGGTTGTGCATGATTTTCGGTAAAACGAACATAAATAAAGGGATTTATTATGACCACCTATTGTAACGCAGGTGCCGGCAACGAAGCCCAAAGCATTCAATATGATATTGACAACTTAACCGCTGATGTAAGAAGTGACGGCAACCTTGCGTGGCGTCATAACAATGTTGCCTTGTTATCACTTAATATCTCAGCAAGAAAACATGACGCATTAGGTAGTGCCTTTGGCGTTGCTGTTTTTCCCGATAAAGCAGCTAGCCAAGACGCTTTTCTTACCGAATGCGAACGTCCTAAATACGCAGGATTTACCTTAGGTGAAATGGTTAATCAGTTTATTCCTGATTATATTATCCCACCCCCTGAGTGGGATGACGAAGCTAATGAGCCCATTCTACCTTGGTTAGAGCCAGTAACTGACTTGGATGTTAACGCACTACTTAGTGATTACCCAAAACTGTTAACCCTGGTAGAAGAGCACATAGGTTGGGAAGCGGGTACTACGCAAACGTTAGAAAAAGACACAGGAGCACAAGCGCCAACCGTGGCAACAGTAAGTGGCACCAATGTATTAATTAATGGCCGTACAGCGGTGCACGCCGACAGTGGTGGGGTATTACAAACCATTGATGTCTGTTTAACGCCAGTAGGCCCAAGTACAGTGCCCATTCCTTATCCTAACCTAGCGCAATCTTCAGACGCGGCAAGTACCGCAAGTTCAGTAAAAATAAATGGTAACCCGGCATGTAATATAAAAAGCAACTTCTCTAAAAGTACCGGTGATGAAGCCGGCACCAGTAAAGGCGTGGCAAGTGGCACAATACAAGGGAAAGCAGAATTCATACTCAGCTCGTTTGACGTTTACATAGAAGGTAAACCTGCGGTAAGGCAGGGCGATTTAATGATATCCAATAGTAAAAATACCCCGCCTATGCCGCTTAATCAAGCAGGCGGACCTATGCCGCGAGGGCTCCAAGTAAATGATGTAAATGCACTACCTCCTAAACAAAATGCTAAACGAATTATTATTAAAATAGCGGGTAGTGAAAAATTAGACGTCGATATGATAGCGAAAGGTTAAGGAAAACTTATGACCGCAATAGTTACCCCAGATAAAATCAAAGCAAAATCAGCGTACCGTGAACTTATTTTTGAAAATGTTGGTTTAGATGAAGAAAGTTTATCTTTGATGATAAGAGACTCCTCAGTTGATGGCAAAAGTGAGGGGTTTTATAAAATACCTTTATACCATGCAGCGTCACGTGAAAATAACAGTACAGAGTCAGATATTGAGCTAGTTCATATCTATCCTGTTCGTTACGGACATGCAGAGCCCGAAGTTAAAGAGCACATGACTCATTTGCGAGATGGCTATTTATATATCTACGTCAATGGGCATATTTGGAGAGAGCTAAAAGTTACGCAATTAGAAAAGCAGCCCGTCGCTGTCTTTAATGACGTTAATTTAGCGTATCAAAAAGGGGACTTGCAATGGAAAAGCAAACTAGGCCGTCGTGATAGTACGGGAGAAACACTAAAAACGGTTCTTGTTCCTCATAAAATGCAAGGTGAAGTGTGTGAGGTTCAAATTGCCTACTCAGAAACACAATGGGCATGGAAACAAATAGAAGCTTTTGGTGGTTTGTCTCCTGTTGACCCTCGAAATAATTATGGTGAGCCTGTAAAGCCAGGAATTAATGATGGTGATGCACAAGAGCGCCGAGCACAAAGAATGCAATCGCTAACTGAGCTAGGTAACTACCAGAAAGGATTCAGTAATAACGGTTTACCGTCAAGTCTTGTTATTGCAGTCGCAAACGAAATGCACGTTTATGCGCCAGTGATCAAAGACGAAATAGGTAAAATGCGAGAAGCAGCTAAAAACATTACCTTGTCTCGAAAAGAAATTGAGATGATCGATTATGAGATTCTCCTAGGAAAAGATAAAGAAGTGTTTACTGAACTTGAATTAAGTCAAATTATTGGTAAAAAATTCAATCCCGATAAAATTAAAGCTGGGAGGTACAGTATCGCCAGTGTTGTTCAGTCGAGTTTTTTCGCTTTTCCTCATCAAGTTCAAGACAAAATTAAAACCATGGGGCAAGACAGTGTTGATGAAGCAGAAATTGAATTAGCTTCAGATTACAAAAAATGGATTGATGACAATTTTGATAAACAAGAGTTTAAAGATTACCTAAAAACAAACAAAGCATTTTCTATTGCTGGCTATATAAATAAAGTGAAAATAGAAGTGAATACTCTTGTTAGAGATGAAGAACAAAACGGCAGTTTTTATCAGAGCGCAAAAGATTATGCTTATCATGGTGGAAACCGTCGTTTAGAAATATATGAAATGATAGCAGATGTCGTTGCTCCCTTAAAAGACAGCACCGCAGACTTGATTCGTTCAAGAGTGATAGATGATAGTGACCATACAAATTTAGCTAAAATAGATAAAGAAGACAAAGGCCAAGACACTGTTTTAAAAATTATTGGCCGACATTTAGAAGATATTGAATCGCCACAGACAATGCTTAAATTGGTTAAGTTACTTTACCCCAAAGCTGTAGGTGAAGGCTTAACAGAATATGAAAGTTATCGTGAAGCAGGTAAACCTTATGATGTAACGTTTGATGTTGATGAATTCAAAGAAATTAACGAAACCGATGACGGCTTAATAGGTGATGGTTTTCAAGTGGTACGTCGAGCTTTTCAAGCGGTTTGGGGATTATTGAATATCACCCTAGAAGTGCCTACCGCAATGTATGCTTTAGGAAAAAATAACCAACCGATATATTCAGCTTATACAAAACGTTTTAGACAGGGCCTTAAAAAAAGTGGAGAAGGAAGAAAGCTAGCTACAGAAATTAAAAATATTGAAACAGCGATTAATACTTATACAGTAGGCATTGCACGAGCAGAACAAGAATACAAAAGCATCATTACAGATTCAGGCATTGAAGGGCCGAATCAAAAAGTAGCAGCAACGCTCTCACTGCAAATTAAAGAGCAAAAAATACAGTTGGGTCATTTACAAGATGAATTAAAAAGAGCAAAAGCCGCCAATGTAGTCACTAAACGTCATTTAGCTAATTTATCAACAGCCGGTCAAAATATATTAAAAGAACATGGAGAGCTAAAAATAAAACATGTGGCAGTTAGGCATAATCCTTATATTAAATTTATGCACTTGTCAGACATGGTATCAAATGGCTTAATAAAAGAAATTGATATTGATGCCAATCAATACCTAAAAGGTGAATTACCTAAGGGCATGTTACCGCTTAATTTTTTCGACCGTGCTAAACGAGCAGGCGAGCGATTAAATGCTTTTAATCGTGTCAGTGATGGCTTAGATGGCGCAATGAACGATACTTCAAATCAGCCGACCACCAAATTAAAGATCACCGACCAGCATTCGATAACAGCACGACTTGACCACCTTGTTAACCTTGATGGCTCGCTAGATGAACTACAGCATATGTTTGATCAGCAGCTAAAGGCAACAGATAAAGCAAACATCGTACTTAATCGTAAGTTGATGGTATTAGATGAGAGTAAGCTTAATTTAGAAGGGATGAATTCTAAATTGGAGGGTTTTGAAGATCAATTATTGGATGTAAAAAAGGATATTAAACAAAGCAATTGGGAACGTGATGGTTACAGTGATCAAAATAAATCACTGCGTCGTTATGCTAAATGGAACATAGAGCCTAAATATTTTAATACTGCCCTTAATGGTGTACTGCCGGTAGTATCGATAATGGAAGCGGTTAACTTTTATACCGTGATGCAAAAAGACGGCATTAACAGTATCAATGGTGCTTCTGCTGCGCTCGATTTAGCCGATATCATGGTCAATATTGGTGCTAACTTAGTTGAGCGAAAATATGGCTTGCCAACGGCCAAGCAGCAAAGACTATTCTTTAAGGGTAAAAATCCAACCAGTGCGTTGCAAAAAACAGTGCTTAACGGGCGTTTGCCTATGTTATATGGCCGACTTGGGTTAATTATAGGCGCCAATACATTGTCTTTTTTGGCTTCTGGCGTGAGTGCTTATATAGCCGTTACCAATGCGCATGATGCCTATCAAAAAGGCAATACCGCGCAAATGTTTGGCTATAGCATTATGGCCAGTGGTTTCACTTGCATGACCATAACGTCAGCCTTTGCATTATTTGGCAGCAGCGCGGCATTTCTAGGGCCACTTGCGGCTGTAGGTTTAATTTTGATATTAATTGCCGCAGGTTTACTTTGGTGGTTCAGTGAAGCTGAAATTGAAAGCTGGCTGCAAGCCTGCCCATGGGGTCGAAACCGTTACATTAATGACGACAGTAACGACTCAAGTAGTCGTGCCAGCCAATGGCAAACAAGGCCTGATTATGCCTTATTAGATTTATACAATGTATTTTATCGGCCACAAATTAACTTTGAGCACAGTCAAATAACTCAAACTTGTAAAATTACCTTTTCTGCACCAATAGTAGCCCCTGTTAATGGTGTAACTATTGATTTTAAATGGCGTAAACTGAAAAAATACTTTTGGCATGACGATAATGAGTTCAACAACATTTCATTAAAACAAATGGAGCAGCTTACTGACGCAAAGTGGCAGTTATTCCCCAATCGAACGGGGTGGCAAGTAAGTTTTACTTATCATGCATTACGTAAAATGCTGAACTTAGCTAAAGAAGACGCGATAGAATTTTGTGTTGTAGCCCGTGTATACCCTGTGGGCAAAGGTGGCAAGGTAATACCGGCATTTGATACCGAGTATGTGCTACCCTCAACGTATTATAGTGATCCCAATGCGAACAATAAAAACAAACCAAAACTGCATAAAGCGGGTCATGCCCAAGCATTACGCCACATTAACTTTATGCCCATTCAATATGGTCACGGATTTATTTAATGACAACAGAACTTCAGAACGAAACAGAGCCTCTACTTGTGGATGACTTAACAGAAAAAGAACTTGAGTATAAACCTAAGCAACTTACCATAGAAGAGTGGAGTTCATATCTACAGAATGCGAGTGAGCGGCGTCGTAATAATCTTGAATCTGCGGCAGAGTTGGCGATTATAATCAATAATCGCAACAAATATAGAGCATCAGGTATTTATAGAGAAAAGCTAGATAGATCCTATTTACAGAATGACAGCTATGAAGTAAGAAAAGCGAAAGCAGAGCAGCTTAATGGCTGCCAATTTAAACCAGCGAGAGCCTATAAAAGTAAACGTTGGGGAGACGCTATACCTCATTATATTGAAGGTCATCGAGCTGATTCTTGTGGCCCATGTGATGGGCAAGTAGCGCGTATTAGGCAAAATTTGAGTATATTTGGTATGACATGGATGGCACAGCTCATTAGTGTTTTTGGTGTGTTGATTTATTTGTTTTCTGCTGAATGGTTATTGACCGCTGTGTTTTTATTGTTATTACTGGTTGTATTACCTCAATTTCGTAAAAAATTTCAGCACCTAGATTTTTTCCAATTCAATCGGCATACCGGCTTAGTGAAAACGCCACATTGTTTATTTCGTCGTTCATTTTATATTCCGCACGAAGATTTGACCTATTATTGCGGTGAAACGATAAGAGGTGCTCGACTTGGCGGTAGTATGGGCGCAGGACAAGTTAGAGTGACGCAAGTACCTAAGCGATTTTATTTATTTACGCCTAGCTTTAATCTGTTTATTGGCGGTATCAGTAAAGAACACTGGTTAGATTTAATCGCCTTTATGGATACTACAAAACCGGTTGCACGAGACATACATGAATCTATAGAGGAGTACTTTACAAAAGACTCAAACGCTATCGGTAATGGCCCTTTTCCTGAGGTAATGAAACCCTATTTAGATGCTGATGATAAGCAAATTAATCGCCAAGAGGTTTGGTAGCGGAGCAATTTAACGACGAAAAGTGGCAATTATTCCCTAACCGTACTGGTTGGCAACTCACCTTTACCTATCAAGCATTACGAAAAATGCTGAACTTATCTCAACAAGAGGCGATAGAATTTGGTGCTGTAGCTAGTGTGTACCCTGTGGGTAAAGGTGGCAAGGTATTACCGGTATTTAATACCGAGTATGTGCTGCCCTCAACGTATTACTATAGTGACCCCAAGGCGAACAATAAAAACAAACCAAAACTGCATAAAGCGGGTCATGCGCAAGCATTACGGCGCATTAACTTTATGCCCATTCATTATGGTTACGGGTTTTAATTAATGACAATAGAACATCAAAATGAAGCAGAACCCTATTTATGAATGAATTATCAGAAGAAGAAACCTCGTTTAAGCCAGAGCAACTTACCATTGAGGAGTGGGATTCACATTTACAAAATTCGAGCGAACGGGGTCGAAAAAACCTGAAAAGAGCCGCGCAGCTGGCAATAAGATCTAAAAATCGTAGAAAATACAGTGCTTCAGGTGTTAATAGGGAAGAACTTGATCGGTCCTATTTGCATCATGATAATTATGAAGTTCGTAAAGCGAAAGCAGAGCAACTTAATGGTTGCCAATTTAAACCAGCCAAATCCTATAAACCCTATATATGGCAGAATTGGCGCGGGCCATTACCCTCTAAAATAAAAGAATTCATTCCGATTGGTTTAGGTTTTTGTGATGGGAAAACAACAACACTACAAGTAAATCTAAGCTTTTGGGCAATGGTTACCATACTGCAAGTGGTACTTTTTATTACGGCAATAGTTTATTTGAGTGACTTTCAATGGTTCACGGGTATTGTCTGTGGTCTTTTATCTATTTGGGGCTGTAATTACCTGCGTAAAAAGCTACATCCTCTCGATTACTTTCAATTTAACCGTCACACAGGTTTAGTAAAAACACCGCATAGTTTATTACGATGTTCGTTTTATATACCTTATGAAGATTTAGCGTGTTACAGCGGAACAACCATTCAAGGAGCACGTAGTGGTGGCAGTGTGGGTACAGAAAAAATACGTGTAACACAAATACCAAAGCGATATTATCTCTTTACGCCAAGTTTTATTTTAGCTAAAGGAGGTATATCTGATGAGCACTGGGTGCTTATTCATGAATTTATGGATACCACAAAACCACTTAAGTCGTGTGTGAATGAACACATTGAGAGTTATTACATTAAAGACAGCAATGTCGCCGGAGATGGCCCATTCCCAGAGGAGATGAAGCCCTATTTAGACCCTGATGATAAACAAGTCAATAGATGGCATGTTTGGTAGTTTTTCCTACACTAAAAGTATCAGAGAAACTTGTCAGACCACCCATGATAATTCATAACATATGAGAATAAAAAACTATGGGTTTTAACTACAGTTGGTTTAAAAAAGGGGCAACAACACTACCTAACCAGCGGGTTTTTAATCGATATTTTAAAGAGGGAAAAGAGGCGGTATCTTACAAAGAAGATAGCTTTAATGGATTGGAGCTAACTAAAAAAGTAGATGATTATATTAAAGGTAATATAGGGTTAGGTAAGTATTATACTCAGCGAGAGCGCTATTATCCTGTTTTTAGTATGACAAATAATTTCTTTAAAATAATGGCTTTTTTTTCACCGCCTATTTTGGGGGCCTTTGCTTGGCTTACCTGTGTGTTTTTTTTATAATGGCGGTTATTTTTTCTGAGGTTGATTTTCCTTGGTGGCTGTTGGCGGCAACTATAGGCTGGAACTTATTTTGGCTTAATTTTCGATTTATTTTAAATTTTATTTTCAGCAAATTTAAAGGCGCTTACATTGACAGGCAAAAACAAACCATCAGTTTTACCTGGCACGTTAGTGGTAATCCCGAAAAAAATGAATTTGGCCATGCCACCTTTCCCTTAAGTGATATCGAAGCGTTTGCGTCAATGCAGCTGCGTAATCAATATGGTGGCTCAGCGTATGCTTTGTGTTTAGCTCATAAAGATCACGATACATTTGAGGGCGCTTTTTTACAAATTAGTGTGTCTGCTAGTGCGCGTAATACAAATTTTTGCCAGCTGGAGTGGGAATTAATTCAACGTTTTGCTGACAATACCTTACCCTTACCCGACATGCCAGATTTAGAGGCGTTTCGTCACTTAGACCCGGTAACGGTAAAGTACGATAAAAAACATAAGAGGCTAAAAACTTACTGGCGTAATATGCATGTTAAACAGCAAAGAGCGATAGAGGCTGAGGTAGAAGAGCAGGTGAGTGATTTCTTTTTCAGCTCAGCGCTAGATAATCCTGAGCGTTATGCCCAAAAAGAGCTAGAAAAACCGTGGCGAACGTGGAAAATAGATAGAGAGTATTTTGCTAAAGAAGAGGCTATCCCGTTATGGAAAAGACGACGCAGAACGATTCTTAGGCAATTAATTATTGGTGTTTAATAAAGGTTTAAGGTTTGCTTTTAAAGTGGAGTAGTAACGAATAAATATTTCAGGGAATGAAAACACAAATGCACGGAACAACGACATATGGATTTTAACTACAACAGGTATAAAAGAGGCGCTACTACCTTACCTAACCAACGAGTTTGTAATCGTTTTTAAAATGGCGATGGTGCCAAGACAGCTCATACTTTTATTGGTGTGGAAGATGATTTATTTAGACCAGAATTCAAGATGATAGCGTTACTCATTGAACATAAAATAACTAATAACTTAGGAGAAAAAAATAAATGGAATTAGTCTTATTTATTGTAATACCTGGTATTCTTTGGTTCATTTTTTATATTTTAACAAGTGACAATCAAGGTACTGCGGCGAAGAAAACTAGTTTAGAATGCCTAATGGAAGAGCTTGAGGTTGCTTTAGAAAAAGTCAAGCAACTCATTGAAAGCGAAGATTATGAAGACGCAGAGCAACTTTGTGGCGTTATTTGTGAAGGAGTACATGATTGGCGTATTTATCATGCTCTGTTCATTATTCATGGTTCAACGCTTCGTTTAGTCGCTGCAAGAGATAGTATATTTAAGTGTTTGAACTTAATGAATGTTAACTCAGAGCACTATTGCGCTATGCTTGTCGAGGCAATGGATACAGCCGTTCAATGTGGTGATTTTACTATGGCGATTAATTGCTGCGAGCGTTTTAAGGAAAAAGATAATGGAGAGTCTGAAAAGCTTACACAATTGGTCGGGGCGACTTTAGAAGATTGTCTTGAACGTAAGGAAAAGGTGGAAAAGACGCTTCAACGATTTAATAACAACTCAATTGATATTAATGAAACGTTGGATTTACTCCTTTTAGATGAGGCTTTTATTGAAGTATTCCCTCTACTTAAATGCACTGATTGTTTGAGTGAACTTGCACAGCTAGAGTACATTTTTAGAGCTTATAAGGGGATGGGAGATGGTCAAGTATATGAATGTGCTTTTGAGTTATATCAAGCCGATGTACAAAGTCACTCAGTCTATCAATTTTTATTTTTGTTCAGTTTTGGTGAAAGAAATGAAAAGTTAAAACGAGAGGTATTGTTAAAGTATCGCAAAGACTTTGGTAAAAGTATTGAATATAAGGAATTTAACCGTTTACATGTATAAAATTAAGGCTCGAATTCATCATCTAAGTACATCAAAAACTAGGCAGGGAAATTAACAGGGACAGTCGCCCAAAGCTGCTGCTGGTATTTAGGTAGTGTAGTAGTCGCTTGGCATACTTTGTTTTAGCTGAGTTTGTTATAGGCGCTGCACTTGCGTCAGGTTTCGGTATTGCTGGCACTAAAACTTATTATCTTATCAGGCCACCCATAATAACTTGGCCATATTTGAATCAATAACCTAGACTTAATTCACCTTTATTAATTCTGGTGATTGTTATGCCTAAGCCTCGTTCACAACAAATTAGTTTGTTAGATACTCCGTATTATCATATTTGTAGTCGTACGGTGCGAAAGGCTTTTTTGTGTGGGGTGGATAAGGAGTCGGGGGTTAGTTATGAACATAGACGGGCATGGATTGAGCAACGTATTTTTAAGTTGTCTGAAGTGTTTTCTATAGATATTTGCGCCCATGCTGTGATGCATAATCATTTACATATCGTATTACACGTTGATAGTGAGCAAGTGAAAAACTGGACAATGGATGAAGTACTTCAGCGCTGGCATCAATTATTCAAGGGCACATTACTGACTCAAAAGTACTCAAATAAACAAACACTTGATAAGTTTCAATTGGCTATGGTTGAAAGCTCTGCTGACATTTATAAGAAGCGTTTAATTGATATTAGTTGGTTTATGCGCGCACTGAATGAGCCGATAGCCCGACAAGCTAACCGAGAAGATAAATGCACTGGACACTTTTGGGAAGGTCGCTTTAAATCTCAAGCACTGCTTGATGAAGGAGCTTTACTGTCGTGCATGGCTTATGTTGATTTAAACCCCGTACACGCTGATATTGCTGCTAAGCCAGAGCAGTCTGACTTTACCAGCATACAATTACGAATTAAAGCGGCGATAAAGGGTGAACAACCCCCGTCGTTATTAGCTTTTACGGGCAATGAACATAAACAAAAAACAACAGGTATTCGCTTTAGCTTACAAGACTACTTAACATTGATGGATGAAACAGGGCGACTCTTGCGTGATGACAAAGGAGGTGTGATTAACGAGAAAACAGTAAGAATTCTAGTAAGGCTTCATATTAGCGATGGAAGTTGGTTAAAGCTTACTACCAATTTTGAAAGCATATTCACTGGCGCAGTAGGTACAGCAGAGCATTTATGTGAATTTAGTGAACATGCTGGCTTGCAACGTACACATGGTATCGCTAATGCTCAAGCCTGTTTGAATAGCGCGTAAAAACACTTAGTAGAGTCAGTTGAAAACTTAAGGCTACTTTTTAGAGTGGCGAGCTTAACTTAGCTGAAATTTACTGGTTTGGTAAATATTAGTGCTAAAGGGTTATCGATATATGATTTATTGTATCAATGTGGATTGTTTTTAATAAACAACGTAAACAAATATCGTGATAATAGTTTTTGTAGTTATCATGGGTGGCATAGTAACTTTTGGCGAAATTAGCTTACCAGAAAACGAACCCGGTTCGTCAATTATGCCCGGTAAAGTCAATCCTACCCAATGTGAAGCCTTAACTATGATTGCTGCTCAAGTGATGGGCAATCATGTCACCATTACAATTGCTGGTGCTAATGGCCATTTTGAACTTAATGTTTTTAAACTCGTGATGATTTATAACCTATTACAGTCGGTTCGTTTACTTGCTGATGGCTGCCAAAGTTTTACCAGCCGATGTATTATCGGTATCACAGCTAATGAAAGCCGTATTGCGCAATACCTTGATGAGTCATTAATGTTGGTAACCGCACTGAATCCGCATATTGGTTATGACAATGACGCCAAAATCGCTAAAAAGTCTCATCAAGATGGTTCAACATTATTAGCCGCAGCACTAGCGCTTAAGCTAATGACCGAAGAACAGTTCAATACATGGCTGGTCTCACAGAAAATGACGGCACCAAAAGAGTAAAGTTTAAAACCTGAAACCATCTATCTCTAAGCTGATTTTATTGCTGGCGGGTTTAGCGCTTACTGGTTTTATTATGGCGATTTTATTCAATCAAAAAATCAAATCAAAAAATTAAACATTAACTTCTAAGAGTGTTTTTTATTACTATTATTTTATTCATCGGTTAACTCTTACTTTGACTGAAAACTATGCTACTTTATTTATTAACTTGTCGACATTTATCATTAACATTCCAACACTTATGTAAAAATTCATCAATAGTCTACAAGCTTATTCATAAGTGTTCTAACGACAATTTTAACACAGCTCAACCCTAACCACACTAGGCTAATTAGGAGATACATTATGACAGAGATTACTGAGATAAAAGCATCTGATTTGTTTGTCAGCGCATTGGAAGCTGAAGGGGTCGAATACATATTTGCCGTACCCGGTGAAGAAAACTTAGATATGGTGGAATCTATACGTAAATCCACTATTAAGTTGATTTTAACCCGTCATGAGCAAGGCGCTGGTTTTATGGCGGCGACTTATGGTCGACTTACCGGTAAAGCGGGCGTTTGTATGGCAACACTTGGTCCAGGTGCTACTAATCTTGCTACGCCCGCAGCGTACGCACATTTAGGTGGCATGCCTTTAATTATGATCACTGGGCAAAAGCCGATTAAAAAATCAAAACAAGGTCAATTTCAAATTATTGATGTGGTGGGTTTGTTTGATCCTATTTGTAAAATGTCTAAACAAATTGTTCATGGTAATACCATTCCCTCATTAGTTCGTGAGGCTTTCCGTCTTTGTGAAGAAGAGCGTCCGGGGGCGGTGTTGTTAGAGTTACCAGAAGATATTGCCGAGGAGCTTTGTAATAGCCAAGTAATGACGCCACATAAACGTCATTATGCGGTGGCCAGAGAAACGGTGCTCAATGAAGCTGCAGAATTGATAAAAGCCGCTAAAATGCCATTAATCTTAATTGGGGCAGGGGCAAATCGACAAAATGTTCGTGAGGTAATGTGCAACTTTGTTCATGCTACCGGTATTCCATTTTTTGTTACTCAAATGGGGAAAGGTGTTGTTGACGAGCGCTCAGAGCTGTTTTTAGGCACAGCGGCATTATCGGAAGGTGATTATTTACATTGCGCCATTGAACGTTCAGATTTAATTATTAATATTGGACATGATGTTATTGAAAAACCACCGTTTTTTATGCACCAAGATGAGAAAAAGGTCATTCATGTTAATTATAAGTCAGCGCAAGTTGACCAAGTTTATTTTCCACAGGTTGAAGTTGTTGGCGATCTGGCCGCTTCAGTTGAGGCCTTAAAAGTTAAACTCGGTGGTAAAGTTGACTTTGATAGCCGTTATTTTGAAACCATTAAACTCGCCATTGATAAACATATTGAAGAAGGCGCAGGCGATTCCCGTTTTCCTATCATCCCTCAACGATTTGTTGCCGGTATTAGAGAGGTGATGGGCGATGAAGATATTATCGCCTTAGATAATGGTATTTATAAAATTTGGTTTGCTCGCAATTATAAAGCCTATCACCCCCATACCGTATTGCTTGATAATGCCCTTGCCACTATGGGCGCAGGTCTGCCTTCAGCGATGATGGCCGCCATGTTATACCCAGAGAGACGGGTGATGGCTATTTGTGGTGATGGTGGTTTTATGATGAATTCACAAGAAATGGAAACAGCCATACGTTTAGGGTTAAACCTTGTGGTAACTGTGTTAAATGACAACTCTTATGGCATGATTCGTTGGAAGCAAAAAAGTGCCGGTTTTGAAGATTGGGGGTTAGAGTTTGGCAACCCAGATTTTGTGAAATATGCCGAAAGTTATGGCGCAACAGGTCATAGAGTTTATAGTGCAGAAAACTTAATACCAACCTTTGAAAAAGCCTTTGCCGCCGGTGGTGTCCACCTTGTTGAAATACCCGTTGATTATTCTGAAAATCAGAAAGTACTCATCGATGAATTAGCCGAAAAGGTTTGTTTGATATAAGGCAACTATTCATGGCAGAGCGTTAAAAAGTACTCTGCCAATAACTCACTATTAATTTATTTAAAGAGCAAGACAATGGCAGATTCAAACAATAATAATTCAGCAGAAATTCTTAACGTAGTAAACCCGTATGATCAACAAGTTATTGGCTCTGTGCCAGTGATAGCTTGGGATGAAATTGATAAACATTTAGCTAGCTCACATCAACTTTTCAAAGATAGACAACAATGGCTGCCGGCTTTTGAGCGTATTAATATTCTTAAAAAAGCAGCTGTTTTAATTTCGCAACGCGCTGACGAATTAGCCTTATTAATCGCAAATGAAGGCGGAAAACCGCTCATCGATGCTCGGGTGGAAGTCGCCAGAGCTATTGATGGTGTTGAGCTTTGCGCAAAAGAAATTTCAAATTTAACCGGCAAAGAAATACCGATGCCATTGACTGAAGCTGGCGCAGGTAGGGTGTCATTTACCACCAAAGAACCTATTGGCGTAGTAGTGGCAATTTCAGCATTTAATCACCCGTTAAACCTAATCGTTCATCAAGTTGGGCCAGCGGTTGCTGCGGGTTGTCCAGTATTAGTTAAACCTGCGCGAGATACACCGTTATCATGCAAAGCCTTTGTTGATATATTGCATCAAGCAGGTTTACCACCACAGTGGTGTCGTTTTATTGCTTGTGATATACCAACCTCTGAAAGAATGATTACCGACCCTAGAGTGGCTTTTTTAAGTTTTATTGGTTCAGCAAAAATTGGCTGGATGCTGCGCTCTAAGCTAGCACCGGGAACACGTTGTGCGTTAGAGCATGGCGGTGTGGCTCCGGTTATTATTGACGAAAGTGCTGATGTTGATGCGATGATCCCAAGTTTACTTAAAGGTGGGTTTTATCATTCAGGGCAAGTATGTGTTTCAGTGCAGCGCATTTTTGCGCCTAAAGCTAAAGCCGCAGCTATCGCTAAACAATTAGCAGAAGGTGCGTCAAAGCTTATTGTCGGTAATGCCATTGATGAAGCGACCGAATGTGGTCCACTTATTCGACCGAAAGAAGTAGATAGAGTGGCCAGTTGGGTAGAAGAGGCAGAGTTGGCTGGTGCAAAAGTATTAACGGGTGGTAAGCGACTAAGTGATACAACTTATGCGCCTACGGTACTATTTGAGCCGCCAATGGATGCAAAAGTGTCTACCATGGAAATTTTTGGACCGGTGGTATGTGTTTATGGTTATGATGATATCAATCAAGCCATTGCTTTAGCGAATTCATTAGAGTTTGCTTTTCAAGCATCGGTATTCACAAAAAACCTTGATGTAGCAATGAAGGCAATACGAGAGTTAGATGCGACGGCGGTCATGGTGAATGACCACTCCGCTTTTAGGGTAGATTGGATGCCTTTTGCTGGACGACGTCAATCAGGTTATAACACTGGCGGTATTGCGTATACCATGCATGACATGTCTCAAGATAAAATGGCGATCATTAAACTCAACTAATAGGCAAAGTGTTTTGTGGCTTATTGTTAATTGTTTATTTCGTTAATTAAAAACTTTATTGCCAGTTTTAAATATGCGTCATTAAGCACACTAAATACTCGAAATATCAGGGATAGAAGTAACATGTTCAAAAACAAGTCAAATGAAGAGTTATCAATTATATTTTTACGATGCACTATCAGTATTATTATTGCCAGTCATGGTTGGCATCGACTGTTAGAAGGAGGTTATGTACCTTTTGGTGAATGGTTGTCGAGTCTTGGTTTACCGTTTGGTATTGCTATTGCAACAGCAATAACGTTATTTGAAATTATTGGTTCACCTTTGCTGGCTCTGGGTAAAAAGGTACCTTACCTTTGTCTTGGTTATATTGCTATCTATTTAACGGGGCTGTTTATTAATCATCTACAACATGGCTGGTTTGTTGTTGGCCCTGGCAGTAATGGCATAGATTACAGCACACTTATCGTGGTCTCTTTATTTTGCATTGCCTTTCCTAAAATTCGTCAACGCTCTGAAGTAAAAACCTAGCTAAACATTAAATTGCCAACAGCGAGATAACTAGATTAGTAAAATTAAATGTTACTAGTTTGATAAAATTTTATCAGCTGTAGAACGATAAAAAATTTTATTAATCAGTAAAGAGGATTGATAGTTTAAAATGAATAATTTGTTGATTACCGGAATAACTGAGGTAATGAATAGCAATTACCACATCGTTGATGTTAATTATAAAAAAACATAAATTCGGTAAGTAATAAAGAGTATTCATTAAATTTAAATATATTTATATGGCGCTCTGGGGCACATTGCGCCACAGAAATCATGATCACTTTGTGCGCATTGCTGACTCTAAAGCTTGCTTCACTAACGTCAGATCCAAGACATAAAGCGGTCGTTAGCATCAAAGATTATCTTATGACTTCTAATCGCTAGAAAGAATACCTATGCTTATTGCTTGTATGGAAATAAACCCCAGCTGGTTTTGGCTGGTTCAATTTAAATTTTTAATGTTTAATTCGGAGTAAATATTAAGTTTGAGAATAAATA
This sequence comes from Colwellia sp., assembly GCA_022969175.1. Classification (GTDB taxonomy): domain Bacteria; phylum Pseudomonadota; class Gammaproteobacteria; order Enterobacterales; family Alteromonadaceae; genus JALJPB01. The sequence continues at coordinate 19,979 of JALJPB010000077.1, forward strand.
TGCATTGCGATAAGATTATTATATATATAAATAAAATATGTAATTTTAATGCATTTAAACTTTAAAAATATTTTTCTTGTGCTTTCCTTTTTATTTGGAGGAACACTCGTGATAGCTGGATTTGTGAAGGGACCTGTTAAACTTCAATCTATATTAGACATAGTGAGAGGTAATAAGCCCATCAGTGATTTATATAAGCCTCTAAATCGGGAAAATGTTATCATAAGAGGCATTCAGGTAGCACTTGATGACAATAATGTTTATATGTCCGTTACTCGGTATAGTGACAATATAGACACGCTTTTGTCGATATTTCTTATCAATGTCACGCAAGCAGAAATAGATTCAATAAAGCTTAATCTTCCACCACTAACTCAAGATCGTCAAGCTTATTGGGACTCTCACTCCCATAAATCAAAAACAGTACAAGAAGTTAGCCTTAAAAAAAATAGAAAAGGTATAATCACCGGCGGTTTTTTATATGATATTAGTACAAGAACACTTGCTTATTTTTTACGAAATATGCCTAAAATGGAAATTGAAGCGATATTAAAAGCAAGGAATATCTACACAAAATCATCCAATAGAATAATTCAAAGTGAAAGTGTTATGTTTGAATTTTTATCTACGGGCCAATTGGTAAAAATATTTCGAAGATAATAATTTAATAAGTAAGCTGATATGCTTCATTATTTCTAAACTAACATTGTAGATTCAATTCGAGTCGGCTTTACGAAAATTATAACTAGACAAAATCAGATTAAGACGCCTTTGCTTTTTATATCAAAAGAAGGCGCATCAGCACCCCCATTTTAAATATTTTTCTTATAGCTCAAGAACGTCAGCTTTCTATCTTAGTGACTGCTTCAGAGATTGATTTTAACAAGCAATTTATGACCGCTTACTGCCCCACAGTTGTCGTTGTGGTACTAAAATCTTAGGTCTTCAAAGTGGCAAAAGTGAAAGTTTCATATCCATGAGCGATCGTCGGTTAATGGCATTCAACGGCCGGATGGAGAATATTTGACGCAACCTGATGATTTGTCTTATGCTGTCAGACCGTTTTGAGCGTTCAGCAGCCCCTCAAGAACTTTCAAATTATAATCGCTTTTTCTCTATAGCTGACGTTCGAGCTTGCTTCACTAATGTTAACTATTAGCCATAAGCGGTCATTAAGTTTTTGTGAATCCATGATGATATTCAGGGCAATATTAACCGAAATTTACTGCTCGTTTGTGGGGCTGGTTTAAGCTCATACCTGCGGTTGGTATTTCACGTCTTAACGCTAACTAATGCCACTAAGTGAGCCTTATTCATCAACGTTTGAGCGGCTGTTGATCACCGATCTTCGCCGAAATTCTGATCCGCTCAGCAGATACTCGCCGCACAGAAGTCAACAAACAGGCTCCAGCAAAAATAACTTGTTCGCAATTTTTCCTCCAAAAAATCCGGCAACCACTCGGCACACCTGTCGACGCCTTTCCATACA
>JALJPB010000078.1 GCA_022969175.1 Colwellia sp.
TAGCATTACCAAAGGCTTGCTCGGACAAAAGGGAAAGATTCATTTAGAGTTTTGCCCTGCTTTGCAAGGGGACTTCGAAAATAGCAAAGCTATTGCCAAAGCCATTGATGAACAAATAATTGGTCACTACCAGTTATTCGACAGTAACCTTGCAGCCTTTGCCCATTTAAATAATAAATTTGCCGACAGCGCTGTGCTTAAAAAGTTAAAAGAGCGCATGAAAAACCTTGATGAGCTGCAGCAACACTGGTTATTAACCATGTACGCTAATCCTGTTTTAGCTAAACTATCCTTAAACCAATAAATCTACTATCAGCATAATCTATACTAGTCTTTTTTCTCTATGGTAATTTCTAAGGTCTTGGTATTGCCTGAAAACCACTTTTGAACATATAAAGTACCTAATATTGGTGCTTTGCCTTCTTCTGGTACTTCTTGGTAACGAACACTATTTTTGGTAGCTTTCTCATATTCAAATTTCAGTATTTCTTTGGCCATCTATATTTTCCTTATGTATTACGAATAAAAATCAATAAGCTATGGTTTATTATTTAACCTATGTTAAAAACTCTGCTATTGTCATAGTTAAATGATATGACTTAAAACAATATTATTAATGAATTCAAAAACCTTGTGGTTTCATTTTGGTGCATTTTTGCTAGAATTGTAACAATTTTTTAAAACACACCTTTAATATAATAATATCAATCAGATTTGAGAATTACATGAAACAACTTTTATTCGTTTTACTGGCAATGTTTGTTCCTAGCATTGCATTCGCATCAGAGGCAGCACATCAAACTATCGACTTAACCGGTCATTGGGTTGGTTATGCCGCTATCGTCATTTTTGTTCTAGCTTACACCTTAGTTATTTTAGAAGAGCAATTACATTTAAGAAAATCAAAGCCAGTGTTACTTGCTGCCGGTTTGATTTGGATTTTGATTGCCGCTTATTATGCCAGCCATGGCATGCCTCATGCTGCCGAAGTTGCTATTCGTCATAACTTCCTTGAGTATGCCGAGCTATTCTTCTTCTTACTTGTTGCCATGACCTACATCAATGCGATGTTAGAGCGTAATGTTTTTGATGCGCTACGTGACTGGTTGGTTATCAAAGGGTTCAGTTATAAACAACTGTTCTGGTTAACCGGTATTCTTGCCTTCTTTATCTCCCCTATTGCTGATAACTTAACGACGGCATTAATTATGTGTGCCGTTGTGCTTGCCGTTGGTAAAGATGAACCTAAGTTTATCGCCATAAGCTGTATTGGTATCGTGGTTGGTGCTAATGCTGGTGGTGCCTTTAGCCCATTTGGTGACATTACTACCCTTATGGTATGGCAAAAAGGTATTATGCAATTTGAAGAATTCTTTGCCTTATTCCTTCCGTCAGTAGTTAACTACCTTATTCCAGCCTTTATTATGCAATTTGCCGTTCCTGAAGGTAGCCCAAAAGCCTCGACTGGTAAAATGACCCCCATTAAACATGGTGGATTAATTATTGTTGGTTTGTTTATCTTAACGATTATCACTGCAGTATCTTTTCATAACTTCCTGCATTTACCCCCGGTATTTGGCATGATGTTAGGTTTGGCTTATCTTAAGTTCTTTGGTTATTACATTCGTAAGTCAGGTTTTACAGAAATAGATCATTCAGATATTCCTACGGGTCACAATATTGATGATGAAGGTTTTGATGTTTTTGACAAAATAGCAAAAGCCGAGTGGGACACTTTATTCTTCTTCTACGGCGTAATTATGGCAGTAGGTGGTTTAGGTTTTATCGGCTACTTAGGTGTGACATCTGAGTTTATGTACGGTCAATTAGGCGCTACCAATGCCAATATCTTGGTAGGTATTTTATCGGCGATTGTTGATAACATCCCGGTAATGTTTGCCGTATTAACCATGAACCCTGATATGTCTCAAACTCAGTGGCTATTAGTTACCTTAACAGCCGGAGTTGGCGGTAGTTTATTATCTATCGGCTCAGCCGCTGGTGTTGCACTAATGGGTCAAGCCCGTGGTTATTATACTTTCTTCAGCCATTTAAAATGGACACCTGTTATAGCATTAGGCTATGCCGCTAGTATCTGGGTACATTTTTTGGTTAATGGTTAGTAGTTAGTCACTTTATTTATTAATTAAAAAAAGCTGCTAAAGAAATTTAGCAGCTTTTTTGTTATTTACACTTTGATACTTGTCTAGGCTTGTCGAGTCTAGTCAGACTCTATCGAACATTGACATAACTTTGACATCGTATTGAGTAAACAGTATGCCCAAATAAGTCACCATAAATTTCGGCCAAATACTACATAACCAATCCCCAAAACCAATAGCCCGACGGTAACGATCGCACTGACAAAACATACCAATGCCTAAAGCCAAAAGTTAATGCCTGAAAAGTTACCGCCTGAAGATTTGCCCCCCTAAAGAACTGCCACTAAAGTTTTCGCCAAGCAAGTGTTGCTTATCCAGAACTCAGCTTATGTAATAACTTTTTACATTTGTTGCTAATCATATATTTGATCTTGGTGTGTTGGTGATGTATAACACTACCAACGCTTTGATTTATAATGATGGAATTAGCAATGGCAACACAGTGGGATCCAGATAAACCGATATACCTTCAACTTTACCAACAGGTGGTTGCCCGTATTATTGATGGCTTCATTAAAGAAGGAGAGGCCCTACCATCAGTCAGGCGTGTGGCTGCAGAATATCAAATAAACCCAATAACGATTTCTAAGGCATATCAGATGTTACAAGATGAAGAGTTAGTAGAAAAACAAAGAGGCAAAGGTTTGTTTGTTAAACATGGCTCTCAAGAAATCATGCTAAATAGAGAAAGGGATTCCTTCTTAACTGAGCAATGGCCTGAAATACTACAGCAAATTAGTCGATTACAATTATCGGCTGAGCAGCTGCTAGCACCTTGTGCGGAGGAAAATTAATGAGCACTTTAATCTCTGTTGCTAACATGAGCAAAAGCTATAAAGACAAAAAAGTTGTTAACGATGTTAGTTTATCAATTTCATCTGGACAAATTTTAGGTTTAGTTGGGCCAAATGGTGCCGGTAAAACCACTTGCTTGCAGGCAATTTTAGGACTAACTGACTTTACTGGGAATGTTGACGTATTAGGTTTTAACCCTAAAACTCAGCGCGAAACTATGCTTAATGAAGTCGCTTATATCGCCGATGTTGCTGTATTACCTAAATGGATCAAGGTAGAGCAAGCACTTACTTACATGGCTGGGGTTCATCCCAATTTTAATATCGACAAAGCTAAAGAGTTTTTAGCTAAAACCAATATTGATGGTAAAAGTAAAATAAAAACCTTATCCAAAGGTATGGTTACTCAGGTCCATTTAGCATTGATTTTAGCTATTGATGCTAAGGTATTAATTCTAGATGAACCTACCCTAGGTTTAGATATTTTAACCCGACGCCAGTTTTATACTCACCTACTTGAAGATTTTTATAACGAAGATAAATGCATCATAATTACCACCCACCAAATTGAAGAAATAGAACATATTCTAACTGATGTTGCTTTTATTCAAGAAGGAAAAATTGTCCTTGCTGACACTACTGAAAATGTTAAAGAGCGATTTAAATTAGTTTCCGTTAGCCAAGAGAATGTTGAACAAGCACATACCTTAAAGCCTTTATTTAGTAATAGTTTAATGGGGTTAACCTCAATGCTGTTTGATAACAAAACAAAAGAAGAGTTACAAACATTAGGGAAAATTAACTCTCCTAGCTTGGCCGATATTTTTGTCGGTGTGATGACCAAGGAGACCTGTTAATGAATACTTTACAATTAACGACATCGATTAAAAAAGAGCTTTGGGAATATAAGAAAATATTTTTCTGGATTCCATTGATCATTGCGGCATTGATCATTGTAGCTCCGATGTTTATCCATTTAATCAATGGCTCTTCTTCCACAGCTTACTGGTTACCAAGGTGGCAACAACTTGCAGAATTAGAGCAAATTGAATTCTTTAGCCGACTGGTCTACGGCTTTGTCTCTGTTTTGTTTATACCTTTTTTAGCCGTAGCCACTATTATTCAATTTTATTATTTACTTGCCTGCTTATATGACGAGCGTAAAGACTTATCCGTGTTATTTTGGCGCTCTCTACCGGTATCAGACGGCATGAGTATCGCCGTTAAACTATTAACCGGTAGTGTTATTGTACCTGTGGTTTTCATGTTAGCAGCTACAGCAACTTTAATAGTGTTTATAGGATTAGCCTTTATTTTATCTGTAGTGCTTTCACTTGGTTACGACATATCTTTATGGAGTTTATGGGCAGCCAGTGACATTTTCACTAATCTATTAAGTGTATGGATAAACTTACTGCCTTATATTTTATGGCTATTTCCTTTATATGCTTGGTTAATGCTGGTATCTATGTTTGCCAGTAAGGCACCTTTTTTGTGGGCAACATTACCTGTAGTTGTGATCTGCTTAATTGAAGTATTTATTAGTAATTACTTTAATCTAGACGGTACCTTTATTAGCCATGCATTAGCGGAGTATTTTTCAATTACTGCTCAAACAGTGAATGGTTATGTACAAGCTAACCAAGCATCAGCTAACTTTAACCTGCTACCATTTTCGGTAATTAGCGAAAAAATATCACTTGCAGGTATCGCTTTAGGGGCTGCATTTATGTATGGCACATATTGGTTAAGAGTAAACCGTAGTCATAGCTAGTTTTCTCATTAGCTTAAAACCTTAAACTCAGGCATTAATCGAGTTTAAGGTTTTTTCTTTTATCGCTTTCTAGCGACAATTTGTGCAATAGCTTGTTTTCCCGAATCATTATCTGCATCAATAATACCTTCAAAGCTATGAAGAATGTGCCAATCAGAAAACAGCTCAGCTAACTCGCCATGCTTTAAAAGAAAATTCGGATTTTTAGGACGACCAAATTGGACATGTTCAACGGTAAACGTTTCATAAATCACCATTCCGCCATCGATAACAGCTTGTTTGATCTGGGCAAACAAAGGTCGGTGAAAGTAACGAAAAACCAGAATGGCTGAAAAAGACTTATCTACTAAGGGTTTTACTTTATCTTGTTCAAAGTCGACTTGCCAAAAATCAGCTGTTGAATTAATAATATCCTGATGGCTAATGATTGAATTTTTAACCTGTTCAAGCGCTGATGTCTTTACATCAGCAAATACCACTGGGATGTGTTGGTTAACAAGAAACAGCCCATTTCTACCACTGCCACAAGCAAGATCGAGTATCGGGGCCTGCTTACTACACTTTTGTAATTGTCTAATATACTTTTCTATTAATGGGGAGTGACTCAATGGAGTTAACCTTTAGTATCATTTAATGAGGTGATTTTTCGGCCATGAATAATTGAATAATACCGAACCGAACTTGGCGCATGAGAGATAATGCCTGAGATAATAATGATCGCCACTAAACAGTGCCAAGCATATTCATCAAAGAAGAATACACCTGCTAACAAAGTCAATTTAACATAGATAGCAAGCGCTCTAACTTGGACAAACCAAACTAAATTAGATAAAGCCTCAAGGCTTAACAAACCTACACCACTTATAATAGTAATGCCCCAATAGATATTTTGCTCCGTATTGGTTAATACCGAAGCGAACACACCAGCAAAACCAACAAGATGCATGGTACGTAGCGATATTTTCAGCCAGCGTTTACCGATAAAGTTAGGAATAATCGAACTAGACAATTTGCACCATAAGCTAAATGAAACTTAAGGCAAACAATAACTCATTCACCCTTGCGAATAAATAACTAGAATACAACTGTGATAAAAATATCTTATTAAAAAATTAAATATACAATATTTGTGACTCAGAGATAACAATTAATCATCTGCTTGATTTAATTCAATTTAACCGCAAAACATCATCTAAAATCATTTAACCATCAAGATTGTAACTACCGATTAAATAAGCCTTTTAAGAAGAAATTTCGCTAAAACACTGTAATGGTCAACCTCAAGTTTTACCCTCGTATGATAAAGCATTATTGACCATTAATTGAACCCAACGCTACTTTTGCGATAAGTATAGTGCTCTGTATTTATCGGTACTGCTGAACTCTTAACGTTGGTAATTCAACGATAGACCTTCCTGTCCTAAATACATTTCCAGCAAGAAAGCTGAATTAGGAGCAGGGTCGCTTAACAATTATAAATTTCTACCAAAGAGTAGGAATACTGAAGGAAGAACCATGCAACATCATATTATAAAAAAAGCATTAATCTTAGCAAGTATAACCGCCTCAGCGTCATCGTTCGCAGTAAGTAATTCTTTTTACGATACCTCTGCCTTAACTATCAAACATAATTGTACCAGCGAAACCACTCTTTATTCCGAAGCCGCTATTAATTCTGCGGATATCTGTGAAGGTCTTTCTGAGGTTGAAGTGCTCTTTGGTGAACGTTTTGGCACAAGTCCGGTACCTGGTGATAAAAATAACAACCTTGACTTTTTTATCTATCAAGACAGAGATAGCTATGAAGACGCGAATATAAGCCCCAACTCTTTTGGTATATATATTGAGCAAGACCCGAGTGACGCCAACAGTAATGGTGAGCTTTACTCTACCCCGTTTACTAGCGGAAACATTCAAAATCAAAGCCATGAATATACCCATTATTTAGATGGGCGTTTTAATAAAGATGGTGATTACCATGCTACCGATCAAGCAGCTTGGTGGACAGAAGGGTTAGCAGAATACATGCAACACCTTCATTGGGGCAATCCATCTGATTACGTTAAAAGTACTATCTCTTCATTTGGTCGCGATTTTTCTTTAGAAACTATTTTTTCATTAACCAAGGATGATTATAATACGAACAATTACGACCTACTTTATGACGGTGGCAATATTGTTTTATGTTACTTTATACAAGAAGAAGCTGGCGCATTAGATACCCTTATCTCTCATTCACGAGCCGGCAATTGGTCTGCTTGGTCATCTGAGTTAGACAATTTAGAATCTACTTACGGTGATGATTTTGACGATTTTGTTGATGATATCTATGACGATACCAAAGTATGTCACCTCGATACCATTGCCGACGAACCTGATACCGGCACTAATAACGGTGACTACCAAGCACCTAGTCCACTGCCAAATACCAATTGGGAACATATCAGTAGTGTGACCATTGCCAGCAGTAGTAACAATAGCGGTGATGACAATGGCTATGGTGATTATTCATCACAAGCAGCCTTCGAAGTGGCTGACAATAGCAGTATCACCCTAACCTCTGGCGCAAGTTACGATGAAGATTGGCGAGTATGGATTGATTTTGATCAGAACGGTAGCTTCGAGCAAGATGAACTGGTTTACAGTGCTGATAATCAGCAAAGCACCAGCGGTATTTTAGACATTCCTTCGAGTGCTGTTGGCACCACAACACGTATGCGTATCGCAATGGCGTACAACAATGTTAGCGCAACCGGCGGTTTTGATGGTGAAATAGAAGACTATACCGTAACAATTGTCAGTGGTAGTGGCACGGGTACTGACCCTGATACAGGAAACGGCAATCAAGAAAGTTACCCAGTAAATGTTGGCAACGGTGACTACCAACATATCGCGATTGAAGTACCAGCAGGAACAAATAGCCTGACCGCTAGTTTAGATAAAAATGGCGGCTCGGCGATGTTAATGCTAAACGAAGGCAGCGAAGCCAGTGCCCGTACTTATGATGATAGAGATACCGGTGGCAATGAAGTGAGCATTAACAATCCTTCATCTGGTACTTGGTATATTGCCATTCGTGGTAGAAGCAGTGGCATAAGTAACGGTGAATTGGTGGTTACTTTTAATTAATGAATGACGTTCGTCCCCATTGGTTAATTGTAGTTTTGGGTTAACCGCTTTTAGCCCCTGTAGTTTTTTAACAGGGGCATTTTTCTTCTAAATAATTATTCTCATTACCACAATGTGAGCTAACAATATTGGAGCAACTTATGAAATCTATCTATAACAGCTGTAGTATTCTTGTTATTTTTATATTTATTTCACTTATTACTTTGTTAAATAGTAATGCTGGAACAATGAATACCAACTTAAGTTCAGTAGATTCAAATATAACAAGCCAATCATCAACTTACGTCCCACTTAAAGCAGAAATAAAGCAAGCACGAAGAGTATCAAAAAGAAGTGTGGTTCAAAATAAAGCGGCACTACCAGCCAATACCATACTGAACGATATAGACTTAAATAAAGAGCAAAAAGAAAGTTATCGCTTAACAGCGCATCATTACCATAAAAGTAATAAACAACTTTTACAACAAAGACATAGCCTTAACAAACATGACTACCAAACAAAACATCAACAGCTAAAATCTCAATTCACTAAACAAATAAGAACATTGATGACATCACGACAGTTTGTTCAATATCAACAAAACATAGACGATAAAAAATCATTTCGGGCAACACAGGTTCAACGAGATTTACGTCTGCATAGTAATAGCCACAGTAATGAAAATAATAAAGTTGATAGAAAATAACTCTTTTGTTATTAGTACAGCTGTAAAGGCTAGTAAATGGCACACCACATAGAATTGGCTGACGCAGCCCAATGAATGAGCTGTCAGCACTGACTTAAATTAATCAAATTTAGGGAAGTTCCATTTATTTTTTGACCGGTTTAGTTTTTATATGATGAGGTATAGTTAATTTTAAGTAGTTCGCTTGAAGGGCTTTCGACGTCAAGTTACTTTTATCTAAAGTATACCCAGTCCACTCGATAAGTTTGTTATTAACGACTGTGAATTCTTCAACAGTTAAATCAGCAATACGAACACTATGGCCAGCTCCTTGTTGAGTAACTATTTTTAGTGCATCGGTATTACCAATAAGTTCCACGGCGGCAGCTGTCCAAGGATCAAAAGCTTGGTATATATATATAATTTCATTGCCTTCATTTTGTAACCATTGATTTATGTCGATATTTGTTTCAGGAATATACGTTAAGTCTGTATCTTGCGGGGCAAATATTCGCAATGATGGGGTATCGACATAAACTAGTAGGTCGACAAGGTGGTCAAGAATATAGCCGTAATAACCGGTTTCAACCATGAACTGATACATACTTGGACTATCACCTTCCAACTCTTGATCCGAATAAAACCATATTGGACTTACTTGGTGCAAATAATTAAATAACTCTGCCATGCTAACGCTAAGGGCAGGTATATCATCACAAGAGCTACCATATTGCCAAAAAATAAACATGTATTCTAAAATGGCATACTCAATCACAGCTTCTTCACCAAGACGCTGATAAGTTAAATCATACTGAGGAAGATAAGTATCGAGTAACCCTGAAAGCTCTGCCCGATTTGATAGCATATGACGTTGCATCTCTTTAACTTTACTCTGGCATACTTGGTCAACATCGGTATCAAAAAAGCTATATAAACGTGGATCTTCAGCAGCAAATTGCAAAGGTGCAACATAGGCTACGGTTGCATCAACATCATCAGGAAAAAAACGACGGTGAATAAAGGCCGTTTCTCCACCTTTACTTGTTCCTGAGCCAATCCATTTATCTTGATAAATGGACTTTAATAGCGTCACTATTTTATGATTGTCTTCTGCCGCTTGTTTCACCCTTAAGTATTGCCAATCCATAGACTCAGGCGCTGAGTCGCCAAAATACCGATGCTCAACATAAAGTTGATTTGCCTTTAGCATCTCACTGAGTTCAGTCACTGAGTTTCGCCTTACAGCATAACCATCAGTCTCAAATATCATAGGCCTAGACGCATCTATATGAGACAAAAAAACTTGTTGCTCGAAGGTTTCACCTGTCGGGTTATCATGATCAACCGGCTGAGTAATAAATAGCTCAAATACTCTGCTAAAGTGCCCAATTGTTTCAATTTCACTGACACGTACATTAGGTAAACTCTCTAGTTCTGCTAAAATATCTAGCTCAAAGAAAGGGTCGGTAATGACAACCAAAGGTTCAGTGTTTGAACCTCCGCCACACGCAAATAAGAAAGTAGTAATGAGTAAGAATAAATAAGTCGTTATTTTTTTCATAAAACCTTAACATCCATTTTTTGAATTAATAAAATGATCGAACAGGATTTATATGTTTTTTTCAAAATAAATGCATGATTTAAACATTAAATTAAAGTGATATTTTAGTGATGTTTTTTATGCCGTTGATTTAAAAAATAAAAAATTATTAATACTTTGATATTTTGAGATCCATTTTTGTCCAAGATCAACAAAACATAGTCAACAAAAGTTGCTGCGCACTATAAAGCCAAGCATACGGTTGCACAGTAAACAGCATCTTAAAGGTTTAGAAAGTGATTTTTTGTTATTGGTACAATTGAAAAGATTGATGAGTAGCACACCACTGACGATTAGTTGACATTGCCCAGTGCAAATACTTGTTACTACTACTCACAGCACGAATAAAATGGTGATTAAAATATTGGATAACGGCTAACCAATCTTGGCCATTGACATTAAAATCTTCAAGCTTTCAAGCGTTCAAAAAAAGCTGAAGATACTCAGGCATAGCACCTGGTTTATCTTCTCTCAGGCAACGGACTGTCCGCTCGGCTATTTTTTTTATATGCCATTTTTTACTGTAATTTAGGTATTCGTATTTCTAATTTTTGTTTCAGCCTAATTATAAAATGCAGCATCGACACGTTTTACTAGCTCAGCTGTTAGTTTATCTATCGCTTTGTAGGCATTACTACTTTGATTTTTTTGCAAATCTGCCGCGTTGGTTACAATAAATAAGGCCATATTTTTCTTCGGGAATATCTGCACTTCAGCTAACCATTTAGTATTACTACCATTGTGGGTTAAAGAGTCGGCATTAATAACCCAGCCTAGTGCGTAATTTGAACTTTTTGTCGTTGCATGTAACTTACTAAATTCTTCTGCTGTTAATAAGCCAGCAACATCATTTTCTAGCGCCCCAGCTAAATGTGCAGCGATATAATTACCCATATCTTCAAGGCTACTGTGGACAATACCTGCAGGGCCCATAACCGCAGGATTGTCTGTATTGTTAGCTACCCAGCCCGAGCCTTGAGATATATGTCCTACGGGTTGGGATAAGTTACCTTGAACGTCAGGAACACCAAAACCACTGCTTGTCATCGCAAGCGCATTAAACAAATTGTTCTCTAGCAATGTTTCCCAACTTGTATTGGTAAGTCGCTCCATCATTGCCCCTGCAACCATATAACCCAAGTTACTATATAGAAACTGCCCTTGCTCAATTTCTGGATTAAGAATTAAGGCTGCTTCAACCATTTGTTGCCGTTGAGACTCAATATCAATTGAACTAGTTTGATAACTATTCACTTCTGGCAGATTTAGTCTCATGCCTGAGGTATGTGACAGTAATTGATCTAGTTGTATGTTTTCATATTTACTGTTCATTACCCCTAACAACTCAGGATATACCTCAGATATAGTGGTATGCCAATTAATTACGCCTTGCTTTACTAACATTGCCGCTAATGTTGAGGTCATTGATTTAGTTAATGAACCAAGATGCCATTTATCTTGAGTAGTGACCGCCTTATTGCTATTAATCGAACGGATGCCAGTGGCTGTCATTTCAATAACTTGCCCGTCATGCACTAAAACAGCAGCTAAGGCAGGCAAGCCTGAATCAATACGGATGTATTCTACTATTTGAGCTAAATTGCCATCACCCGCCTGACCCGTTGATGGTTTTTCTGGTAGTGAATTTGATATTTTCTTACCGTCTGCTTCGCCACATCCCATTAATAAAAGCATGCCTGAAAAAATTAATGCGGTTATTGGTAAAGCTCTGATGGCTGAAAAGATGTTATTCATTTTGTTCTCATTCTCTGGTGATTTCGTTGAGCAGGTAATTATATTCATCCGATAATAATTAGTTTCACTGTAAGAATCTTTTGCTTAAATGTATATAAAGTGTATGAAAGTGTATTTTTATCTATTCAATACTAAGGGGCTAGGTTTACACTACAGACTTATAACATTATAAGTTCCAATGAAGAGGCTGTATCAGTGAATTTTGTATGTCCTAGTACAGTTAGAAGAACATACATCACTTAGTCAATTTTTTTTCGGCTATGTTAAAAAAGGATCATTTACTCGGTAATGATTGTTGTAATCGAACCAGTAATTGCTCAGGGCTCAATACACCGACAATAAGCTTGCCACTGGGTAATATCATGCTTGGTGTTGATGAAATACCGAACTCAGCAGCGAGTAACATCTGTTCATTTAAGTTTTTATTACACCTGGTATTCATCGAAGTATTTTTCGCAGAATATTTCCCCTGCATGGCCAACGTCATATTATCTTGTGGATTTTCAGAGCATAAAACCGCAGCGGTTTTATCATAAGATTTAGAGTGTTTCCCGGCTCTTGGCAGCATGACATAATTTACCCGAATACCTAAGTCATTGTACTGGGTCATATTGCTGTGAAAACGTCGGCAATAGCCGCAATCTATATCGGTAAATAAGGTCACTGCGAATAACTCTTTTATATTAGCAGGAAAAGTTAATTGGTTTTTATCATCAAATTCAGCAAGTTTTCTAACACGCTTTTTTTGTGCTACCTGCTCAGTAATATCTGTTTTTTCAAGTGTATCAAAAATTTTCCCAGTGAAAACATAGCGCCCATCATTACTAGCAAAAAAACTGCGCCCTGCAACATCCACTTCAATTAACTGCTGATTGTATCGCTGAAGAGATATTTCAGGACTGCCATCAAAGAACGAATTAATGCTTTTATAGGCCTGAGAAGAAATGCCCTGTTGAGCAAGCTCTTGAGTAACTTGCTCTTCAGCGCTATTAACTTGTGCAAAACTCACTTTAGTGAAGGTGATGACTATTGTTGCAAGTATTATTGCGAAGACAATAATAAACTGGGCTGTAAAACGCGGAAAGTTAATGTTGTTGTTTTTCATTTTTTACCTAATGTAAAGGTCTACTGATAGACAATATTGTATTAGGCTAAGATAAACACTCCGGGGCTGTAAATACTCCTCATTAGTTCTATGATTATCTATATTTATCTATACATTCTATTAAAACAACAACTTAAAAAGTATTATTTAAACGGTTAGGTAATTTCTATTTCGGTTATAGCTACTATTATGATGACTGCTTAGTAGCCATTGACTAGCTTCTGGTTTCACGCATACAGAGGCAAGATCAATAGCTTCATGCCTTTTTTCTGGCAGCTCATTCACTTGTTTGCACAAAGTACGATACTCGGACATATTACTTTCGGCGGCTGTTGAAGTATGCCTTCCTTGTTGGGCCTTTTTATAATAACCCGCCAGTAATTTTTCTTTGTCTGCTTTTAAGCTTTTATCATCTATAAGTAGCTGTGCTAGTTTTTCAATACGTTGCTCACTATAGTCAATTGAACAAAAAGAGCGTGAGTTTGCCAAACTATTGGCACCACTAATAGCATAGGCTAAGGCATCAAAAACTAGCCCTTGTTGGGCATAAATACGGCTCATTAAATCAGCCGTTGAAGAATAGTGATAAGAGCTTTTATCAACACTGGCGAGCAACTTAAAGGCAATAGCTTGAGCCCTGTTATAGTTTTGCTGTTTAAATAAACTTTCAGCAAGCATTAACTCACTTTGCACTGAACTAGGGTCTTCAAGTAAACTAAAATCAAACCATTGATTTGCTTGATCATACTGCCCAGCATCAAATGCCATAATACCTTTGGCATAAGCATTTATTGCCGGCAGACTAGAAAACTCTTCAGCTGGCAAAGTATGTTTTTGACTAGCCCACTGGCCAAGATAAAAACTTGAACCAGACAACATAGCAACACTGGCTGCTATCGTTAAATACTTAGTAATACTTCTACTAATTGGGGTTACCATTGCAGACGGCTTTGAAGGAGTAACCCCTAAGTGCTGCTCAGCTGCGACTAAACTAGTTGGCGCTAACCACTGATAACCTTGATTTGGTTGAGTACGAATGAGATCTTTATTGGTTAATTTTCTTATTTCGCTAATCACCTGAAATAAAGTATGATTTTGAACATGTGTGGTTTGCCATACCGCTTCAAATAAATCATTCTTACTAACGATGGCTTGTCTTTTCTCAATTAAATAATTTAGCACTAACGCAGTTTTTGGGCGAATATTTACCCGAATATCATTTTTAGTTAACTGATATTTTTCACTATTAAATTCAAATTCATAAAATTGATAAACTGACATCCAAGTACCCTAACTGATCGTGATATTGACCAGACAGTAACATTTATTCTTAACTCTTACACTAAAACCCAAGGGTAGAGGAATTGACTAAACTAATTAACGAATACATTCATCACTAATTTATTTAAAGCTCGCCAATTGTTTGTTTTATCTTTTTCATTAAAGTGCCAAAGCATTCAATTTAAAATTAACAAAGACAAACATTAATAATAATTAAATTTAGGTGTCCTTTTTATTTCTTTGCCAAAATAATATTTAACTCAGCCTTGATTAAACATAAAATGCCTCATTGATTGAGGCATTTTTTTTATTCTAATTTATGGATGCCCTACTTTCTATACTCGACGATAATTCAGCATAATCAATACCCCTACAAGCAAGTAATAAATACTTCCTCCTGAAGAATCCGAACTATTCTTAACCTGAGGAGGATTAGGTGTTGGTGTTGGTGTTGGTATTATCAAATGAGTTGTATCGTCAGGGTTTGACTGCTTATTCGCATCCAAAGGGTAGCTATCTTGCCAATCAGGTACGTTATCATTGTCGTCATCTAAATCACTATTATTACCAATTCCATCTAAATCACTATCTAACCACTCTTTAGCACTGGTTGAAAACAAATCAATATCATCATTAAAACCGTCGTTATCATTATCTTCATCTTTATTATCGCCAATCGCATCGTTATCAATATCAAACTGCTCTAAAGGATTCAATGGAAGAGCATCTAACTCATTTGCTACACCATCATTATCATGATCTTGACCTACAAGTAGCTCTGCATAAATATAAGGACCACCGACTGTTGGATCTTGTATCCCGGTAGAATAACCTAAGTTACCGGCAAGTACTGCTGCATAATCTGCTGCTACTACAGCTAAAGGTTGGTCGGATTGATATGATCCCACCTCTACAAAACTATTTGTTTTTAGGTCAAACTTATAAAGTGAATGAACACCCATATTTGATTGCTCACTTGTTTGCATTGTGATGAACAAACTATCGGTATTTTGAGCTTGCGTAGTAAAATAACCCTTTACTCCTATTGTCTGCAAAGGTTTAATGTCAGCGCCATTTCCGTCCGCAATCCAAAGGTAAAGCTCTCCCTCTGTATTGTATGCTTTGAACATAACTTTATCTTTATTTGGCGAAACCACTAAATCAGAAATATGATTAATATAAGGAGAAGATTCAGGTTTTATATATTCGGCAATCACTTTTACGTCATCAGCATAACCTGTTGAAAAATAAATATCCTTCCCTATTACATAAATCAAGGTCGACTCTGAAGTAACCATCATTTCCAAATTCCCAACATTTTCATGAATAGTTTCTACCACTCCATTTTTGAAACTGAAGATTCCGGTATCACTTACCCCTAAACCATCAAATTTTGTTGCCGTGAAAAATAAGTGAGTATTACTACTATGTAACCAATCTATTCTCGCTCCATAATACGGATGAATTTCAGAAAAACTAAATGCCAGTTTTGTGTTTTCAGTTATCCCATCTGTTTCCCATATTTGAGTTTCTATTAATTGATTAGCTTCTTTTGCTCCTGAAAAATTAAAAAAGGCTTTTTCATATAAAGAAACAATGCTCTCAATACTTCGAAAATTGAAATCCTCTTCCGAAAAATTAGTGACAGGAAAAGTGCCTTCTGATGTTCCATCACTAACCCACAACTGACACGATGAATTTCCGTTATATTCAGCCCCTGCTTGAAAGTAGATATTATTACCAATAAGCCGTTGGCTAGAAAACAATTGGTCTTGAGATTCACAGTAATTAAAATCAAATTCGCTCATAATAGGCGTTAATGAGTTATCATTTGGTTGATACATCGATAAATCATAATGTACACCTGCTTGAGAATTCATCCACCAAAATTGCCCATCTCCCCTTGGAAACGCTGCTTGTAATTGTACCCCGGTGCCAGAATATGAATTCATACTAGCAAACACAGTGCTTTGCATTAACTCAGCATTTTCTATGCCCCATTGCCAAACCTCATAATTAGATTCGTCGCCACTATCTGACATCTTAACCCGCAACATTTGAGTATAAACATCATTGTCCGCTTGAAAAATGATGCCTGTTTGTTTAATCGTTTGCTCTACAGCAAGCTCATAAGCAAGATGCGTTCCTTGCTCTGTACCATCAGTACTATAGAGTTCTAAATTATTATCATTGCCATGCGCTCTAAAATAAAAGCGCTCTTCTTGAAAATCACTGTGAATTTTTTCGTTATCTGCATTAAGAGAAAACGCTATATTTTTTCCTATTCTCTTGGTCCCAGAGGTTGTGCCATCTGAAATCCATAATTCATTCACTTGACCACTACTAAGCTTTGTATCAATTTTAACTCGTAAAAGCACTTTTTTACCTTTAGCGCTAAGAATTTCAATATCTAATACATCAAATTCATCAAAATCGTAAATCAGACGAGTTTCTTCTGCTGTCCCGTTGGTTTTCCACAAGCCTAAACTAGAATAATCATAACCATTTCTACCGTACTCTGACGAAGCAACAAAGAATAGTTCGTTGTTTACCAGAGTCAAATCTTTTGCGCCACTGTTAGCCGTAGTCCCCTCATCTCTAGGATCAACATCAATAACATAGGGGCTTTTTGTTAAATCATTAACATCAAAAACAAAAAGTTCATCTGCCGCTAATATCAACTTATCACTGAGTACTTTCGCTTCAGTAACCCCCAAAAAATGATCCGAATTCTCTGCCGATATAATTTGGGTACTTTCTAAAGTTCCCTCGGTATAAAGCAAAGTTTCTTGTTGATTTTCAGTAGAAACTAACACACCACTACTATATGGAATAATGCCTGTAATACTCCCATTTGTTTGTTCTACATTAGCAAGTTCTGTAAAAGTGCCATCAGAATGAGCAACCATTAATGAGCGCTCATTGTTCATGTAGTCAGAGTTAAGACTCGCAGAAAAGTATGCACTGCCACCTGCTTGAGTTATTTGACGAGGTTCATTTGCGCAGCTGTCGGGGCAAATATTATATTTTTTGGTTCCCTGCTTTGTACCGTCAGAATAAAGTAACTCCGCTTTATTAGAAGAATCATCATCAAAGTAAACATGAAAATACACCCCCTTTTCAGAAGCCCCTGAAGAAATAAAGCCTCCTGCATCATAATAACTACCTTCGATAGTAAACTCTGTTTGCCCTAGATGATTTGCAACATGAATTTTTCTATCTTTACCATAAATAAGTTTATCACCAACAAGGAGGTAAGACGTTCTGTTATGTATACCCTCATCTACTTTCTCTATTCCTCCCACTACCTTATCTAAAACACCATCGAGTGAATCTAACTTCCAAATAGCATGCTCACTATAGAACCAAAGATTTCCTTGGTAACTCACAATGTGACTAATGTCACTCCCACGGTTTGGATCCATTTCTCGAGTAGGCTCCAATTCATAAATCATTGATGCTAATGAGCTTAAAGCTGTTGAAGTTATTACGCTATCTGGAAATAGATTTTTTTGTTTTTTAGAACTAACATCATCGTTAGAAAAAGAAAATGGGGTACATGTCATCAGTAAGAAAGAAACTAACAAACGATTGATTTTTCGATTCATATTATTCCTTGAATATTTTTATTATAAGGAATGATGAATAGTATTACTCAGCATCCTTGCCATGTTATTTTTTTGATTGATTTAAGCTAATGATAAAGTTTAAGTGCAAAAATCAATCAATCAATCAATCAATCATTAAATTAACATTAAAGTAATAATAAAAATAGAAAAATTAACATAGAAACCTACCGTTAATATCAACTAAAACCTTACCTACATTTCACTACATTACTTAGCTCTTTCTTTTTTGAAAAGTCACTGATTATGGATTGGTGTATATAAAGTTAACGGTGGGTGTTTTCGTTAATTATTATTACAGTGTTATATGAATAACGTAAAATGGAGTGATAATTAACATAGGTATAAAGTAAAAAAAACCTTACAATAACGTTTTGTTTATAATTTAAATTATCTATGTACATCAATCCTGCGTGGCGCATATTAACTATTGGGGACGGTGATTTATCATTTTCTCATTCATTATTGGAAAGCTATCGTCCACGAATGTTAACGGCGACAATTTTTGATGATCACTCGTCATTAATCACTAAATATGGCGCGTCACACTTGCAGCAATTACAAGCGAAAGGATGCGAAGTATTAACCCGTTTTGATGTAACCAACAATCAAACTTGGGGGCAACTGAACAAACATCAATTTGATGCGGTTTTTTTTCAATTTCCACTACTGCCAGCGTTTAACTCGGTTGAAGACTTTAAACAGCAGTGCTTAAATATCAGTTTAAATACCTTGCACCGCCGACTATTAAGACATTATCTTTTAAATTGTTTTAATTATTTTTTAGATAGTAATGGCGCGCAGCTGGCATTTATTACCTCAAAAGACGTAAAACCCTACCGGCAATGGCATATTGAACAATCGTTAACGCTAAATAGTGATATCAATTACCTTGGCAGTATGAAGTTTGAGATAGAGAAATTTCCTGGCTACAAAATAAGGAATGTAGATCGAGATAAACATGTGAAAGACACACAAGGTATCACCTATGTGTTTAGCCAACGTACTAGCACTGAACTTGATAACAAACTCATTAAAGCCAAATACCTAGCTGATAATTATTGCAGTTATTGTCGAGTGGGACCATTTTATACCGAGAAAGATAAGCAGAATCATCTGGTCAGTAAAAAACATCAAAAAATGGCACTATTTGAGCAGCAATGGTTGAATGATATTGATAAGTTTGAACAATAACTCAAAAAAATTAACGGTGGCTGTCTTCGTTAATTATTTTCGTTAATTTACTATAGCTTGCGCTACAGTGAATAATGGCCCAATTTCAATATCAGTTAATACCCGCTTATTTATCAAACGCCCTGACTAATTAAAGACAGAGCGAATGGTTCATACGTTATTTACAACCTAAGTATCAAGTTGTTACTGATTACTTTTGTTACAAGTTGTTGCTTTTTGTGGCGTGATTATACGCTACACTAGCCGAGTAAAAATCATCAAATAATAATTAAGAGAGAGTATCGATGAATGTCCTGAAAAAAAGTTTATTAGCTATTACCGTGGCAACGAGTTTAGTAGCTACCACTGCTGTTATGGCGCAATCAGCAAGCTCTGAAAAACATGCAGCCAAAGCCACTGAGTTACGCCAATCTATCTTTAAACTATTGGGAAGTAACATGGGTCCATTGGGCGCTATGGCGAAAGGCAAGGTGCCTGTTGATGCAAAAACTGCTGAAAAGCATGCGATACGTATTAACCAATTATCGTTAATGATCGCAGATTACACGCGTACTGATACCTCTAAGTTCGATGTTAAAACGGAAGCCTTAGCTAAAATCTGGCAAGAGCCTGACCATTTCAGAAAAGATATTGATAAGTTAACCTTAGCTTCAACTAACTTAATTGCTGCAGCAAAATCTAACGATGAAAGTGCCATTAAAAAAGCGATTGGTGGTGTCGGTAAAACTTGTGGCGGCTGTCACGACCATTTTAAGAAAGATTAAATAGTTTTAATTGTCTTTTCCGTATTTCTTAAGTAGCTGTTGAATTTTCTTACCGCTTTATTAAAAGAATAAAAAAGCCTTTGCTGGGAGTTTTCCGGCAAAGGCTTCTTAGTTTTAACTACTAGTTTTAACTACTAGTTTTAACTACTAGTTTTAATAACTAGCTTTAATAATTGGGTCTATTACTTTTTATTAGTAATAAAACTCTTCAATTACAGGAGCATTTAATACCACCAGCCAATAAACAAAACCAATACAACAAACCGCAACAACACAGGCAAGAATAAGCTTTGAATGAGGTATAGCATCAACAGCGCTTACCTGTTTGGCGGATTTATTTCCGGTGATCATAGGTAAAACTAAGTTCTGTTTTTTTATCCGCCAATAGTAAGCAATGGCGGCAAGATGTAAAGCAATGGCGGCAATCATAAAGTCAAAGGTGTTGTGATGTAAAAAAAACATTATTTTCTCTAATTCATTACCAATACTGCCGTAGTATGGCCCAGAGGAAAATATATCATCGTTGATAAATAAGCCGCTAACTGCTTGTAAAGTGATTAATACAATCATCAATATCACCATCAAGGCACCTAATGGGTTGTGACCTGCGGTAGTTTTACTCTCTTTTTCTGGGTGTAAATAGTTAATAAGCGTCTTGGGCGAGGGGATAAATTGGGAGAAACGGGCATGTTTAGGACCGATTAAACCCCATAGGATGCGAAATATGATTAATGATATGGCCAGAAAACCTAATTTCATGTGAAGATCAACTAAGTCACCTTCTTGCTCTGAGGTATACCAGCAAGCTAGGATGGTTAGGGCAAAGCTCCAGTGAAAAATACGTAAGGGCAAATCCCAAATAAGATGTTTTTCTGTCACGCGATAACCTTTAATTGTCAATATGGGTAGTAAAGTAAAGCGCTATATTACACTATATTACTATGTGAAGTTAAGTTGCTAAATGTTACCAATCATCCTTATTGTTTTGGTATTTACTTTTTGTATGTTATTGGGGCATGTTAAGGTGAACTTATTAGCTGCTCAA
>JALJPB010000079.1 GCA_022969175.1 Colwellia sp.
TACACGCCCAAAGTATAAAATTTTATCCAGCTTTAACTATAGCTGCTCTTCATTATTTTACCACTTGAAGAAAGTGGTGGGCGTGGCAGGAGTCGAACCTGCGACCGCCTGGTTCGTAGCCAGGTACTCTATCCAGCTGAGCTACACGCCCTCATGAACTATTTTTTATATCTTAGTCTAAAGATAGCGAACTTTCGTTCTTCACAACCATTATTTATCATAAGATAAATAATGGCGGAGAGGGAGGGATTCGAACCCTCGAACCGGGATAAACCAGTTACTCCCTTAGCAGGGGAGCGCCTTCGGCCACTCGGCCACCTCTCCAATGGGTGCGAATAATAATGGATCTCAAAAATAAGTCAAACAATTTTTATGCTTTTATTGGTCTTTTTTAGCTGTTTGTCGACAAATCAAACAACAAGTATGGTTTTCAAACAATCATCAATAGAAAAACACCTTTTTTTACCTAGTAAGAATATTACTGACCACAACCTTTATTGATAAATACTCATTTAACTTCACTTGTTTCGATAAAATTTAAGACAAAAAAAACCGGCTAAATGCCGGTTAGTTGTACTTGTTCTGTTTTATACATTACCTGGGGATTCACTTTCCCCTTTTTCAGCTTGTATACGCATGTATATTTCTTCACGGTGGACAGAAATCTCTTTAGGTGCATTAACACCAATACGCACTTGATTACCTTTAACTCCTAAAACAGTTACAGTAACTTCATCACCTATCATCAAAGTTTCACCAACTCGGCGCGTTAATATTAACATTATATGTTCCTTTATCTTTAAAAATGAATTCCACTATATTCCTACAAGCAACTACTTATTATAAAGTTAGTCTACTATTTGACTAAACGCACGTAAAATAATAATAAAGTTTGTAAAACTAGTGACTTATATCAGAGGTCTTACATAAAGCACGATGTAAACAAAGTACGCCTTGAGTAAGAAAAGACTCATCTACAAGTACAGAAATATTAATTTCTGACGTTGAAATTAACAGTATTTTGATGTTTTCTTCAGTCAATGCAGTAAAAAACTGACCTGCAATACCTGAATGAGATTTCATCCCTATACCAACTGCAGACAGTTTAACAACCTTATCATTGTATTGAATAGCCCTAATGCCGTTTTTTTGTGTCATTTTTTGTAAAATATCATCGATTTGGCTAATATTGTCACGAGACACAGAAAATTTTACATTGTATTTACAACAATTAAGCAAAGTACAAGTAATCATGTCAATTTCGATACCTGCTTCCCCTAATAAGGTAAACATTGAAGCTATCGTGTGATGATCTTCAACACCTTCTATTTCAACTAATGCTTCCAATTTTTGATGAGCAATATTAGTAACGGGGTTTAAATTTTTTGTTTCAGCAACGAGTACATCTTCGTTCATAACTTTGGTTCCTTGACCTGGCTCAAAACTGCTTAATACTCTAATAGGCATATTATGACGCATTGCATATTCAACGGCTCTATTTTGTAGAACTTTAGCGCCTAAACTTGCCATCACTAACATTTCATTAAAAGCGATATTCTCAATTTTATGAGCTAAAGGCTCAATACGAGGATCTGCACTATATATACCATCAACATCGGTGAATATTTGGCACTCAGCAGCGCTTAGTGCAACCGCAACAGCGATAGCAGAGGTATCTGAGCCTCCACGACCTAATGTTGTAACATTTTGATCATCATCTTGTCCTTGAAATCCAGCAACTACTACTACTTGTTCTTGCTCAAGAGCTTGTAACAACCGTTTGCTACTAACAGATTTGATACGTGCACGACCGAAACTATTATCGGTATGAATACCAATTTGATGAGCTAATAATGAAATGGCGGAAAAACCACGTTTGATTAGTGCGATAGTCAGTAAAGAAATACTCACTTGCTCAGCTGATGCCAACAACATATCGAGCTCACGAGTAGCGGGTTGCTTATCAATAGAGGTTGCTAAAGAAAGTAGTCGATTGGTTTCACCAGCCATTGCCGATAAAACCACCACAACTTGATGACCTTTTCTTCGAGTCTCGACAATATTATCAGCTACTGCTTCAATTCGAGCAAGGGAACCTACAGAGGTCCCCCCATATTTTTGGACAATTACCGCCATTAAGTAACAACCATTACATACTACCTATAAAGTTAGCTAAGTGGATTAACGCCATAAAACTTCACCTAAATTACCCTAAGAGAGTTTCTCTGTTAACCAAGGCGCTACACTTGCTAAAGCAGTCGATATGTTTTCAGGTTGGCTACCACCAGCTTGAGCCATATCAGGACGGCCGCCACCTTTCCCACCTACTTGCTGAGCAACCATATTCACTAATTCCCCGGCTTTAACCTTACCAATAAGATCTTTAGTAACACCTGAAATTAAACCTACTTTGCCGTTATTAGCGGTAGCTAGCATAATTACCACTGAACCCATTTTATTTTTAAGTTCATCTACCATGCCACGTAACGCTTTAGTCTCTACTCCATCTAAGTCGGCAATTAACACTTTAATGCCATGAATATCGATTGCTTGACTCACCAGATCAGAACCTGCTTGCGCTGCCAACTGTTGCTTAAGTTGGTTAATTTCTTTTTCTTGTTGTTTACCTTTACTGATCAACTGCTCTACTTTATCAGTAACGCTATTAACATCAGACTTAACTAACGCAGCGATTTTAGATAACGATTGAGATTGCTGCTCAACAAAACTTAAAGCCCCTGTTGCAGTTACGGCTTCAATTCTGCGGATACCTGCGGCAATACCAGCTTCTGAGATAATTTTAAACAAGCCTATATCGCCGGTACGCTTAACGTGAACACCGCCACAAAGTTCTGTTGAGAAACTACCTAAGGTAACTACCCGTACTTCGTCGTCGTATTTCTCGCCAAAGAGAGCCATCGCACCCTTTTCTTTGGCATCATCAATTTGCATTAATTGTGTTTCACGAACTAAATTACTGCGAATTTCTTCGTTTACCATTTGTTCAACTTCTTTGAGCTCACTCGAGGTTACTCCTTCGAAGTGAGAGAAATCAAAACGTAATTTATCCGCTTCGTTTAATGAGCCTTTTTGGCTGACATGTTCACCTAATACTTTTCGCAATGCCGCATGTAATAAATGAGTTGCGGTGTGATTTTTGACAATAGCTGCACGACGTTCAGTATTGATACGAGCTTTAACACGTCGATTTACACCAATAGCAACCCTAGCAATACCCTTATGTGCAAAAGCATTACCTAATTTAATGGTATCTTGTACTTCAAAAACACCATCATCAATAAGTAATAGTCCTGAATCACCCGCTTGACCACCAGATTCCGCATAAAATGGTGTTGAATCAAGAATCACCATACCCGGTTCATCAACTGCCAATTCGTTAACTGATTCATCACAGTTAAATAATTCGACAACCGTCGCTGAATAATTATCACTGGTGTAACCTTTAAAGGATGTTTTATGGTCTGACTTTAATTGTTCGTTGTAGTCTGTACCAAACTGACTTGCTTTTTGAGCACGTTTACGTTGCTCGCTCATGGCAAGGTCAAAACCGGCTTCATCAATTTTAAGATTTCTTTCACGGGCAATATCTGCCGTTAAATCGGCTGGAAACCCGTAAGTATCATAAAGTTTAAAAACATCTTCACCGGCAATGGTATCACCAGTTAAATTAGCTAAAGTATCTTCTAGTAACAACATACCGCGATCTAAAGTACGGCCAAATTGCTCTTCTTCAATACGTAACATTTTTTCAATAATAGCTTGTTGTTGAACGAGTTCAGGGTAAGCGTCACCCATTTGAGTAACTAAGGACGCTGCCAATTTATGGAAAAAATGACCTTTTGCCTCTAGCTTATGACCATGACGAATTGCACGACGAATGATACGACGTAAGACATAACCACGGCCTTCATTTGACGGCATAACACCATCAACAATTAAGAAACTACAGCTACGAATATGATCACTAATCACTCGTAAAGACTTGTGCTCTAAGTCGTTACAATCAAGCAATTTAGCAGTATCGGTAATAAGTGCCTTAAAGATGTCTATTTCATAGTTACTATGAACATTTTGCATAATGGCTGAAATGCGTTCAAGCCCCATGCCAGTATCTACAGATGGCTTAGGTAAAGGTCTCATTTCACCATCACTTTGACGATTAAACTGCATGAAAACCAAGTTCCAGATTTCAATAAATCTATCCCCGTCTTCTTCAGGTGAACCTGGAGGACCGCCCCAAATGTCTGCACCATGATCATAAAATATTTCAGAACATGGTCCACAAGGACCCGTATCGCCCATGGACCAGAAGTTATCAGACTCAAATTTTTTCTCAGGAGATTTGTCACCTATGCGGATTATTTTATCTACTGGTATGCCGATTTCATCTTTCCAAAAAGCAAAGGCTTCTTCGTCGCTATCGTAAACTGTTACCAGTAACTTATCTTTGGGCAGCCCAAGAACGGACGTTAAAAATTCCCAAGCAAAGCGAATAGCATCTTCTTTAAAATAGTCACCAAAACTAAAGTTACCTAACATTTCAAAAAAAGTATGATGACGTGCGGTATAACCAACATTTTCTAAATCATTGTGTTTACCACCAGCACGTACACAACGTTGTGAAGATGTTGCACGTTTATAACTGCGTTGTTCAGCACCTAAAAAAACATCTTTAAATGGCACCATGCCAGCATTTGTAAATAATAATGTGGCATCATTTCCAGGAACTAAAGAGCTACTGGCAACAATTTGATGTTGCTTAGTAGCAAAAAAATCTAAAAATGCTTGGCGAATTTCAGCGGTGCTTTTAATCATGGGATATCCAATTAATCTAAAATGTTCAATAAAATAAAGTTGTCGGGGCTAATTACGGTTAATCTGAGTGCAATACCGATCTAATTTGTTCTGGTGAAAATCCGCGGTATTGCAAAAACGCATACGTTTTACTTTTTCTATTACTGCTACTTGGTAAGTTTTATCTTTTAAAGAACTGCTTTGAGGCTCTTTAAAGTTAAAATATTCATCTAGCGGCGTATTAAAACGCTTATTATACGCAAGCTCTGCTTGAAGATACCAATCAATTTCATCATTTTTATTGAGTTCATTGATTATTGTTGAACAAACTCCTTTTTGATTAAGCTCATTTTTAATAGAAAGCTAACCAAAACCTCGACCTACCCTTACTCTAAAAATACTATCAGCGAAACGTTCATCACTCAAATAGTCTTTTTCTATGAGTTAATCTAACACTGGATAAATATCGGCAGAATCAAAGTCTTTTTTTATTATCTTTTGCTGAAGTTATTTGTGAGAGTGTTCGCGCCTAGACAGTAAATCAATAGCACGGTGGAGTATATCTTTTTTCATTTGATGACAAGGTAATGATTAAACATGTGAGTAAAGCAATTTTAACTCAGAGTATATCTATCAGCAGGTACGAGATAAGCAAGTAACTAAAAATGGTTTTAAGAAAACAAATCTAATTGCTGGCTAACACTTTCATTGTTATCAAAACCAAGGGTAAGGCCAACTAGACGTATACGTCGATTGTCACTTCGATTAAATGCTTTTGATAATAACTGCACAAAAACATCTTGCTCACAACCTCTGCTTTGTTGCTCTACGGTAGTTTGATTAAAATCAGCAAACTTAAGTTTGATGCCCTGTCGAATTATTTTACGCTTACAATGTTTTGCTAAACGTTCTTCTAGTTTGGGAAACAGCTTTTCCACTACCGCTAAACACTCGCCCTCACTATTAAGATCTTCAGCCAAGGTTGTTTCAATCGCCAATGACTTTCTTTGCCTGCTGACCTCCAACTCTCGGTAATCGTCACCAAAGCTTCTTTGATACAAAGCATTAGCAAATTTACCAACAATTAACTGCAATTGGCGAACATTGCTTGCTCTTACATCTTTACAAGTTTCAAAGCCTTTGCTTTTAAGCTTTTGGGATGTTTTTGGGCCAATACCTGGAATTTTTTTTAACGGTAGCGTCTCAACAAAATCGGATACTTTATCGGGAGAAATAACACATTGGCCATTAGGTTTATTTTCATCACTGGCAATTTTGGCTAGAAACTTATTAGGCGCAATACCTGCAGAAGCGGTTAAATTTAATTCATCAAATATTTGTTGTCTAATTTTTTGGGCAATCAAGGTCGCACTGCCACCACAAACAGTTGACTGAGAAACATCAAGATAAGCTTCATCTAACGACAAGGGCTCAATAATATCAGTATACTGTTTGAATATTTCTCGAATCTGTTGCGATACTTCTTGATAAACTGACATACGGCCATTAACAATAAGTAGCTCAGGACACAATTGCATAGCCTGCTTAGAAGACATCGCTGAGCGAACACCATACTGACGAGCGAGATAGTTACTGGTACATAAAACACTTCTAGGGCCAGTGCCACCAACTGCTATAGGAATATCTCTATATTCTGGAAAATCTCGCATTTCAACTGCGGCATAAAAACAATCCATGTCTACATGTATTATTTTTCTCACTATTTCTCCAACGCGTTTCAATTACTAAAAGTTTGTACAACCAAAGATAACTGTACAAATACACAGTAACTTTAACATGTTATTAGAAAAGTGCAATGCCGTTTAACGTTCGAATTTATAACTACCTTGATAACAAGCATTAAAACCTATTACTTTAAAATTTACTGTTTAAAAGTAATGACGGTACTCTACTTTATATTCTTGATAGCTGTGTTCAATGGACTGTTTACTGTTTACTCTGTGATATGCCGCTGAAAATCTTAAACTATCATTGACTGCTAGTTGCCAGCTTTGTTGAATAGCTACTCGGCTACGCGCTGTCTGATCAACAATAAATTGGTAATGTTCAACTTCTAATAATAAACCTGCATTATTCCAATTAATTAAAAACCCTAGATGCAACCCAGGCGCTATTGAAACCAAGTGATCTAATTTCTTATTAAATTCTACTCTCGCCGTTGCCAATAAAAACAGCTGACTATTTTTTATCGGTTGGTAACTTATGCCGCCACCACCTGAACCTTGAGTGACTAACGTATCTTTTCCATCTGTCCATTGTTGCTCAATACTTATATTCGCCTTCCAAGACCAAGGAGTAAAAAAATCACTTCTTGGAGATAAAGAGACAATATCAAGTAGTTCGGCTTTTTCCAATTTGAACTTATCATCACGGTAAACTCTAATAATTGCATTCATCATGTTGAGCGACATACCAGAATAATAACCTCCGGAGGGGTCTAATAAGTCATGATAGCTCGCTCTATATTGTAGCTGGAGGAATGACTGTCCATCACTTTCACCGAGCCCAGTACTAAACATGGTGGTTTTATGGCCTTTATCTGGTCTGATGGGCTGAACAGTATTTTTATCAATATCAACAATGTTCTTATTTAAATGCCTTAATAAAAGAAAGCTTCTTCTTGTTATTTCTTGTTGTCGGCCATTAAAGGTATTTTGATAACGTAAATAACGGTAAGCACTGTCCACTATAATCTGTTGTTTATCCAGAGGAAGTGCCGTAAATTCACTTGATGTCAGTAACTGCTCATCTGCTGACAATGCTAGCACCATAGAGCGCTCTGTTGCTGATAGTTGAGCTAATTGACCTTCTAATTCAGTGAGTATCGACTCTCGATAATAGACATCAGACACTAAACCTGCTGCTTCAACAACACGAACCGTGTCTAAAGGGATAGTGGTGACAGGGAAATGATCAACCAGCTTTAACCCCGGTCTGGCAACATCTAGTAACTCTAATAGCCGAAATGAACAATTTTCGTCAAAGAAGTAATACTCAAAATTAACGCCTTGTAATTCCCACATATGGGCTAGCATAGTATTGATTTCATCTTGCGTTAAGTTGAGTTTGTATTCCCACAAATCTCTATTTTCTAAACGGTTATATTCTTTTATCTTTTCAAAATATGGATTAGCGGCAAAATTTCCAGGGTAACCACCCGTTAACCCTCTTACAGCGTACAAAAAACCACCATCGCCATCAGGAATGGTAGCGCCAAAATTAAGGGCATAGGATAAGTAGGTGGAATTTTTCTCAACATCTTCAGGATCAAATCTCAGAAATGTATGGCCATACATAGAAGAAGGGCTATTAAGTTGAGCCGCCGCAAATACAAGTACCACAGAGGTAGTATTTAATTTTTTTATCCATTGATCATATTCAATACATTCTGCATCACTGGCATTATTTAACAGGCCATTGATATACCTAGTTAATAACTCCGTCCTTGCCGGGAATCTACATTGAAATTCTTTATCTGTTTTTAAGGCACTAATACTGGCTAATAACTCATTTTCGGGGTTGGTCGCACCATCAACAGCTAAAAAGAAGGTATCGTCATCAACATAGCTCTGTAAATCACTTGAGCCTTTTTGGGGTTTTATATGGAGCAAAGCAAGCCATTGCTTACTTAAAGCTAACTCTGTAACGGGTATAGGCATTTTTGCATGACTTGTAATACTCAAAAGTATCATGCATAACATTATGAAAAAAGTGGACTTAGCGGTCATAATCAATATATAGAAAGTAGAGTTGTTTAATTTCGGTTAATAAAAACCAAAAGAGTGGGGAAATATTACATTAAAAAAGGCTACCAATAAGTAGCCTTTATTTGAACATTAAAAGATACTATGCAGTATATTTAGCTAGTTCTTTATCGTTTTTCATTAACATAAACATGGTACTAACTACATGTTCAGTTGTTACGTTTTCAGAAGGAAACATAGAGTCAAAGTTATTATGCAAGGTTGCTTTAAAAAGTGCACGGTCGGCTTCTGCTACACCTAATGAAACTGCAACGGCAGTTAATGCTTCACCATCACCACGAGCAACATCTTCACTAAATTCATCCATAATCATACTTACATCGATCATTTCTTTGCCGCCGTAAGTCAAAGTACCTTTAGTTGAACAACCATTTGTTCCAAAAGTCATACCAAAGGTATTGTTACCGGTAGAGTTATTGGTTGTTGCTGCAAGAACGTGGCTAGAAGTGCCAGATTGTCCTTTAAAAAGCATATTGCCCCAACCACAGGTTTGACTACCTGGTGCATCAGCTAAAACTGAAGTTGACATTAATAATGTCGAAGCAATTAGTAATTTTTTCATTGTAAATCCCTATAAAGTTAAATAAATCTAATACTTATTGAGCAATAAGCATTAGATTTATTCTAATATAAAAAATAAGCTAACTCTATACATTAAATGATAAAGAGTGACTTTTTGTTTAAAGCTTCTAACCTTGCTGCTAATCAATTAGAATTTAGCTTTATTAGCTCTTATGTCTCAACTCTCTATCATTATGAAAAGCATCTTTAAACAATCTTTCCACTTATTATGTTATCTGCTTATTTCCGCATCTTTTACCGCGGTTGCTCATGTAAATAAATTAACAAAAGTTGAGTTTTCTTTATTGGCCAACCATCAATATCAGCTCACGTTACATGCAGATTTATTACACCTATTGTCACAGCAACTATCTGCGTCATCAAACGCAAAAAACATAGATGATGATGAACTAATTCATCGTATCAATGAGTTGAGTATAAAAGAGTTACTCAAAGCATTATCAATAAGTAAACAGCACCTCAAAAGTAATACCTTGATTTACCTTGAACAACAATTACTAATAATTGAAGACTTTCAAGGCCCTACATTAGCCGAAGTTAAAAACTTAATAGCTAGGCCAGCGGGAAATCAAGGTTACCCCGTTACTTATATTGGCAGAGGAAAAATACCGACAACAGGAACATCGGTAAAAATAAGCCTACCTGAAGTGCTAGGCGATACACTCTTAACCATATCAAAACCTCAGCAACTTTTAGTTGCTCAAGGAGATATAAGTCCAAATATTTCGCTACACAATTCATCGATTCCAAAGAGCCAATTAACCCAAGTGATTTCAACTTCTTTAATGTATGGTTATCAGGGATTCATTCATATTATCCCTAAAGGCTTAGATCACATTTTATTTGTGTTGGCGTTATTTTTATTAACCGCTAAATTTTCAACGTTATTATGGCAAGTCAGCGCTTTCACTGTAGCTCATACTATTACCTTAGCCTTGGGGATTTTTGGCATCGTTAATATTTCAGCTAACATCGTTGAGCCTTTAATCGCTCTATCTATTGCTTATGTCGCTATCGAAAATATTTTTGCTAACAATTTAAAGAAATGGCGAGTTGTGGTTATCTTTATTTTTGGCTTATTGCACGGTTTAGGTTTTTCTTCTGTATTATTAGAGCTCGGATTAGCACCAAACCAATATATTATCAGCCTGATTGCTTTTAATGTCGGTGTTGAAATTGCGCAAATTACGGTACTGCTAATTGCCCTACTTTGCTTATATCGCTTTCAGAAAAAATCATGGTACCGACAACGTATTATAAAACCTTTGAGTATGGTGATTGCTCTGGTAGCTTCATATTGGTTTTTTGAACGCCTTATTTAGCTTTAGCTGGGATATTGACCTTTGGTAACCACACATTGATAACAGCTTGCGGATAGTCATCACCATACAGCCTCAGATATCGATGTTAGTTCTGGCTCAGAGTTTGGTGCCTACCCATTAAGTTTTTATGCAAGTTTAAGGTATTACTTTTAACTAAAGTTAGATGGAAATGTTAATGGATAATCTTCAATAAGCTATTAAAAATATAAGCCAGAAATTGACTGCTATACTAATTGTATTCCTTTTCATCTATTGTCGGTAACTGTTTGTGCCAAGGATTATTCAACTTCTTATTGTATTCATCATTTACTTTTTTAGCGGTTGGATTGGTATCCATTTTGCAGCTATGGGGGATAGCTCATTAACTTTGATTTGGCTACCTTCGGGTATTGCTTTATCAGCACTTATTATTTACGGAAAAGGCATTTGGCCAGCAATTTGGCTAGCTTCTTTTACGGCAAATACTCCCTACCTTGTTAACCAGTTAACTGAATTCCCATATTTAATAGCTTCGATATATGGCATATTAGCTGCCACTATAAATACTCTTATCCAAGGAATATTTGCCCACTATCTGTATCAAAAGCACATAGGAGTGCCTCATTTAAAAACCAGTAAATTAATTCTCAACTTTGTCTTTAAAGTTATCTTACCGCCAAGCATGTTAAATATGGCTTTACTGGTAATTATATATTCTATTGGTGGTTATATTGAATTTTCTGCGGCAAACTTCATTGATACCACCTTAACAATTTGGCTTTCAGGAACGTTAGCCGACTTTCATGGTTATTTTATAATTGTGCCTCTTGCCTTGTGTTGGCATATAAAAAAACAACATAACTTTGAAGATAACAGCAGATTATTAGCATTAACCGCTATGTGCTTATTTTGTGTGATGTTAATTAGTCTGTTCATCATCAATGCTGCTATTTATTTGATCTTAATTATTGGTGTTTTTGTCTCACTTTATTTAGGATTTAGATCGTCAACTTTATTCATATTACTTGTATCATTAGTTTATACCTTTGCAACCGCTCAACAAATAGGCCCTTTTAGTTTGACCACTAGCTGGAGTTCATTTCTTTCACTATTGATGTTTATTTTTAGTTTAGGATTACCACTGTTAATTATTTCTGCAAAGAAATACGAATTAAAACAATTTCAAAGTCAATTAGAAGATGAGGTGATTGAACGGACAAATGCGTTAAATAGTGCAAATACTATATTAGAGAATATCTCCTTAACAGATGGTTTAACTGGTGTTGCGAATAGAAGGCATTTAGATAAATTTCTTGAAACCGAATGGGCAAGAGCCATTAGAAACAGAACATCTATTTCATTAATTATGATAGATATTGATTTTTTTAAACAGTTTAATGATTCATATGGCCATTTAGCCGGAGATGAGTGTTTAAAGTTAATAGCTAAAAGTATTCAAAAACTAGTACATCGCCCTAGCGATTTAGTTGCTCGTTATGGCGGCGAAGAGTTTGTCGTGGTGCTACCTGAAACCGAAAACATTAAAGGTATATCTGAAGACATTAAAAGCGTAATCGATAAGTTAAACATACCGCACAATGACTCTGTCGTTCATGAAAATGTGACTATTAGCATAGGTTGTTGCAGCTTGAGACCAAAAATAAACGAGCAATCATCAAAATTGCTCGACTTAGCAGATAAACAACTTTATTTGGCAAAGAATCAAGGCCGTAATATCATAAAAACCCAATTAGCTTAGGGTTATATGTTTTTCACTGAGATTTGACCTTCTTTTAAAGCCGCAATGCGCTCTCGCTCTTGGCGTTTTTCACAAGGGTTATCGCAGTTACAAGACTTATCAATACCCACAGTAGCTAACCCCCCACAGCTACCGGCCAAGGTTTTTTTCTGAAAAATATAACCCACTGCCATAGCAGTTCCTACCATAAGGAAGAAGCCAAAGGTGATGAAAAAAATTAACATGGTGAAACCTATAATAACTAATGGCTTAAAAAGCCGAATACAAAGACTATTTTAAATACGGCATGAATTTTACCGTGATTTTCTCTTTAAAGCCATTATCTGTTTTAGAAATAATGTAAGCGGCAATATCGTTCTCCATGGCAAATTTATAGGCTTTATCTTCGCCCATCACCATCATCGCTGTTGAAAGACCATCAGCGGTCATCGACGAGGGATGAATGACGGTTACAGAGACCAACTTATGATTAATCGGTTTACCAGTGTCAGGATCGATTATATGAGAAAAACGTTGGCCATCAGCTTCAAAATATTTACGATAATCGCCAGAAGTCGCCAAGGCATTATCTCTAGGGACAATAACTTGATGCACTAAACGCTCGTCTGTAATTGGTTTTTCTATTGCAACGGCCCATAACTCCCCGGTATGTTTAAAACCTTTCACTCGCATTTCACCACCCACTTCCACTAAGTAAT
Source organism: Colwellia sp. (assembly GCA_022969175.1). Classification (GTDB taxonomy): domain Bacteria; phylum Pseudomonadota; class Gammaproteobacteria; order Enterobacterales; family Alteromonadaceae; genus JALJPB01. Next base: position 12,941 of record JALJPB010000079.1, read on the forward strand.
TATTAATTCCTCGCCGCTCCATCGCTTCTGCAATTAAATCAACCGCATAGCCTTTTGCTATGGTCGATAAATCTATATAAAGGTTTGGAATAGCTTTAGTTAATTGGTTACCCGATAGAGTTAGGTACTGTAAGCCAACTCGTGCTTTTGCCTTAACAAACTCTTCATCAGTCGGTACTCTTTCTGGACGCTGCTCTGGCCCAAAACCCCATAAATTAACTAAAGGTCCGACGGTCACATCCAACTTGCCATTGCTGAGCTTCCCCAAACGTAGCGACTCAGCAATCACTCGGCTTAAACCTGATGAGATTTCTATCGGCTCTAATGATGTTGAGTTATTAAAACGAGACAGCTCTGAATCAGGAACCCAATTAGACATATCTTGGTTGAGCTGCTTTAAAATAGTTTCTATTTCAGCATGAACCTCACCACGCTCAAATTTTTGTTGCCCATTAACTATAGAGTCTTGGGGTTTAATAATCAGCTTCACATTGTAAACGACCGTTCCCATTGTTAAGCCTTGTAACAAGACTTCTCTTGGTTTACTGGCCTCATCAGTTGCGTCTGAACAACTCAGCAACATAAGTACAACACTCAGCACTATCAACGATTTTATTAGTTTCATTATTTTCTCTTAAAGTTATTATTTAAATAAAAATTCTTAAAAAAACACTTATCTAAATACTTGTTGTTGATGTGTACGCATTACTAAGTGAACACTCAAGACGCCGTGGATACATGACGTGAAAGGATGCACTAATGTCGCAAAGGCATGAAGCCTACGAGCGACCCAAGACGCTCTACTTCATCATCCATGATGAATAAGCTTGAGCTTATCACCTAGTAATACTCCCTCTTTATTTACCGTTGATTTAATTAACAGTAAACAAAAAAGAAAAGGTGACCTAAGTCACCTTTATTACTAAACAATCTAGTAGTTCATATTTTGCATTTAGACGCAGGATGCTGGCGGTATTTCAAGGCGGAAGCACGGAGTTGACGTGAGTCAATGAGTACTTCCAACGCAGAAAATAACGTCAGCAGACAAGCCTAAATCAAAATAAAGATGTTAGCCGCCAAAATCATCTAACATTATGTTTTCTTCTTCTACACCTAAATCTTTAAGCATATGAATCACAGCAGCATTCATCATTGGCGGACCACACATGTAGAACTCGCAATCTTCTGGTGCTTCATGATCTTTGAGGTAGTTTTCATAAAGTACATTATGAATAAAACCTGTCATGCCTTCCCAATTATCTTCTGGTTGTGGGTCACTAAGCGCAACATGCCATAGGAAGTTATCATTATCAGCGGCTAAGCCATTGTAATCATCTTCATAAAACATTTCACGTTTTGAACGAGCACCATACCAAAAACTAATTTTACGTTTAGTTTTTAAGCGTTTCAACTGATCGAATAAGTGTGAACGCATTGGTGCCATACCCGCACCACCACCAATAAAGACCATTTCAGCATCGGTTTCTTTGGCAAAGAACTCACCAAATGGACCTGAAATTGTCACTTTATCACCAGCCTTCAGACTGAAAATATACGATGACATTTTACCTGCTGGTAAATGTAAACGTCCTGGAGGTGGAGTTGCTATACGTACATTTAACATGATAATACCGGCTTCATCAGGGTAGTTAGCCATTGAATAAGCGCGTAATGTTGGTTCATCAACTTTTGATTCTACTTTAAAGAAACCAAAATGATTCCAATCACCTTTATACTGTTCATCAATATCAAAATCTTCATATTTAACATGATGCGCTGGTGCTTCAATTTGAATATAACCACCGGCTTTAAAAGGTACTGATTCGCCATTTGGAATTTTCAAGACTAATTCTTTGATAAAAGTTGCTTTGTTATCGTTAGAGATAACTTCACATTCCCATTGTTGTACACCAAAAATTTCGTCTTCTAATACAATGTCCATATCTTGTTTAACAGCGACTTGACAAGCTAAGCGACAACCTGCTTTGGCTTCACGTTTGTTAATATGACCTTCTTCCGTTGGAAGAATATCACCACCGCCAGCATGCACATCAACACGACATTGACCGCAAGTACCACCACCACCACAAGCTGAAGGAATAAAAATCCCTTGATCAGCTAAGGCACCTAAAAGCTTACCACCTGCAGGAGTTACTACTGCTTTTGATGGGTCGCCATTTATACTAATCGTTACGTCACCTGAAGACACTAACTTAGATTTAGCAAATAAGATCACTAATACTAACGCCAATACTATCGCGGTAAACATCGATACGCCGAGAATGATTTCCATCGACTTTTCCTTAAAATTATCTAGGGTCTATGCTCAACTTACTAAAAGGTAAGCGTCGCTAAAGACCGATATTTGCCTACAGGGTAATACCACCAAAAGAAAGAAAGCCAAAAGCCATCAATCCAGCAGTGATAAACGTAATACCTAAACCTTTTAAACCATCGGGTACGTCAGAATATTTCATTTTCTCACGTATTCCTGCCATCAATACAATGGCTAACATCCAACCCACACCCGAGCCAAGGCCGTAAACAACACTTTCACCCAAAGTTAAGTTTTTCGATACCATGAAAGATACCGCACCAAATATTGCACAGTTAACGGTAATTAACGGTAAGAAGATACCTAGTGCTTGATACAAAGCCGGGAAATATTTATCTAAAATCATTTCCAATATTTGTACTAACGCAGCAATTACCCCGATAAAGGTAATGAATGATAAAAAGCTTAAATCAATAGATTCTTTCGGATCAGTAATGCCCATAATGCTATCTAAAGCGCCAGGAGCTAATATTGCTTGATAAATAATTTGGTTTGCAGGTACTGCTAAACCTAATACCACCACAACCGCCACACCTAAACCAATCGCTGTGCTAACTTTCTTAGACACGGCTAAGAAAGTACACATACCAAGAAATAAGCTTAACGCCATATTTTCAATAAATATGGTTTTAATAAATATATTTAAATAATGTTCCATGGTTATTAATCCTTCTCTACTTGTTCAGGTTTCCATTGGCGAACAGCCCAAATGATCAAACCAATAATGAAGAATGAACTAAAGGGTAAAACTAATAGGCCGTTACCTTGATACCAACCATCGTTTTGAACCAAAGGTAGTATTTCGACACCAAACAAGGTACCAAAACCAAATAATTCACGGAAAAAAGCAACAATCATTAAGACTGCGCCATAACCTAAACCGTTACCAATACCATCCAGAAAGCTTACCCCTGGCTTTTCTTTCATAGCAAAAGCTTCAGCACGACCCATGACAATACAGTTAGTAATAATCAAACCGATAAAAACTGACAATTCTTGAGAAAGTGCATAAGAGAAAGCTTTTAGTACTTGATCAACAACAATAACCAATGAAGCAATAATCGCCATTTGTACGATTATACGTACACTAGATGGGATTTGATTACGAATAATAGAGATAAATAAGTTAGAAAATGCAGTAACTAGCATTACCGCAATAGTCATTACTAAAGCATTTTCCATTTTACTGGTTACAGCAAGGGCAGAACAAACTCCTAATACTTGTAACGCTATTGGATTGTTATCAGCAATTGGCCCAAAGAGGACTTTTTTAGTATCTGAAGACATTATTTCATTTCTCCTGCTGTTGCGCGAAATTTAGCAATAAAAGGTCCATAACCTTCTTTACCAAACCAGAAATGCAAGGTATTCGTTACGCCTCGGCTAGTTAATGTTGCGCCAGATAAAGCATCGACACCATGGACATCAGCAGCTTTTGCGCCACCTTTAACCAGCTTGATTTTAACTTCACCAGCACTGTTAAAAATCTTTTTACCGGGCCATAAGGCTTTCCACTTAGGATTCAATACTTCGGCACCTAAACCTGGAGTTTCCTTAAAGTCTGCAGAATAAATCACAGTTTGAACGGTATTTAAATCAGCATTCATACCAACAAAACCATACATTAGATCCCATAAACCTGAACCGATAATAGGTAAAACTATGGTATCTAATTGACCCTGCTCATTATTAATAAAATAAATAACCGCACGGTTAGCTCTACGACTTATACCAGCCATATCGTCTACAGGTTTGATACTTTTATTGATATCACGTGCATCTCTGCGCTCATCAAATTCATTAGGATCACCTTCAATAAATTCACCTGAGTCCAGATCAATCATTTTGGCGATAACAAGCTTGTTGTATGTTGCAACTATGCTTTGGGCTTCGCTACCAGCAAGCTTTAAACTTTCCGGATTTAAAGCTTTTTCTAATAAACCTGAAGCTTCAAGTATTTTAGTTTGCTTATCCAGTAATTTATTTGCTTGTTGTAGAGGTTTTAAAGCAACAGCTGAAATAGACACTAAAGCAGCACACACTAAACAAATAATGAAAACAAATATCAGCGTTCCGCCGAAAGTTTCTTTCTTTTTGCTATTTGAATCAGACATTACGAGCAAGCCTCCTTTTGATATTGCCTTGAACAACAAAGTAGTCGAACAAAGGAGCAAACAAGTTAGCGAATAAAATAGCTAACATCATGCCTTCTGGGAATGCCGGGTTAACCACACGAACCAGAACGACCATAATACCAACTAATGCGCCGAACCAGTATTTACCGGTATTAGTGAATGAAGCTGAAACTGGGTCAGTTGCCATAAACATCATACCGAAAGCAAAACCACCAACAACCATGTGCCAATACCAAGGCATAGCGAACATAGCGTTTGTTTCACTACCAATGGTATTAAACAATAATGAAGTGATAACCATACCGCCAAATACACCTAGTACGATGCGCCATGAAGCAATTCCTTTATAAAGGATATACGCTCCGCCTAGCAAGATAGCAAACGTTGATACTTCACCAACAGAGCCAGGGATAAAGCCCCAAAAAGCGTTCCACCAGTTAGTATTCATAGTGTAATCAACCATACCCGGTGTACCAGCATTGAAGACACTTAACGCAGTTGCGCCTGAGAAACCGTCGACGGCAACCCAAACAGCATCACCTGAAATTTCAGCAGGGTAAGCAAAGAATAAAAACGCACGACCCGCTAATGCAGGGTTTAAGAAGTTTTTACCTGTACCACCAAATATTTCTTTTGCGATAACAATACCGAAGGTAATACCGATAGCAACTTGCCATAAAGGAATAGTCGCCGGTAAAATCAAAGCGAATAAAATAGAAGAAACGAAGAAACCTTCGTTGACTTCATGTTTACGCACTGTTGCAAATAATACTTCCCAAAAACCACCAACGATAAAGGTTACCGCATAGATAGGTAAGAAGAACATTGCGCCATAAAGCATCATGCTAAACCAGTTGGAGTCAGCACTTAACGTACCGCCAACTAAGGTAAACAATCCTGCTTGCCAAGTATTAGCAATTGCATAACCGTTATTAAGCGCTTCAACTGCTTGATAACCAATGTTGTACATACCAAAAAACATTGCTGGGAATACCGCTAACCACACAGTGATCATGATACGTTTTAAGTCAATGCTATCGCGAACGTGTGTTTTACCTTTGTTCACTTGACCTGGAGTAAATAAACCGGTAGCAACTGCTTCATACAGTGCATACCAAGTCTCTAGTTTGCCGCCTTTTTCAAAATGCGGCTCTATATTCTCAATAAACTTTTTCACGCCCATGACTAACCTTCCTTCTCTATTGTGGTTAGGCATTCACGAAGAATAACGCCGTAATCTGTTTTGCCTGGGCAAACAAATGTACATAAGGCTAAATCTTCTTCATCAAGCTCTAAAGCACCAAGTTGCTGCGCACCATCGGTATCACCGGCACATAAATCACGCAATAACATTGTTGGGAGAATATCTAAAGGCATAACACGCTCAAAGTTACCAATTGGCACCATGGCACGTTCACTACCGTTAGTTGTTGTGGTCATATTGAATAATTTCTTAGGAAAGAAATGAGACATATATGCACGAGTTACAGAGAATTTATTTGTTCCTGGGTACATATAACCAATAAAGTCTTTTTCACGTCCTTCTAAAACTAAAGAAAGCTGTACATGATAACGGCCCAAATAACCGTGAACCTTGTTTGCTTCAGAGCCTAGTAAAACTGAACCTGAAATTACACGTAATTCGCCATCTGTTGTTTCACCAGCAGTAAGTTCACTTGTGTTTGCACCTAAAACCGTACGAATTAAACGTGGGTTTTTCGCCGCAGGGCCAGCAATAGAGATAATACGGGTATTATCAATTTCACCGGTAGTGAATAACTTACCGTAAGCAATAACGTCTTGATAACCTAAATGCCAAACAAATTTATCGCTACTGGCTGGTTTCAAGAAGTGAATATGTGTACCAACTAAACCTGCAGGATGTTTTCCTGCAAATTCAGTAACAGTGACATCACCTTCAACAGGGATATTAGCCCCTGGTGCTTTGCTAACAAAAACTTTACCGTCAGTTAAACGAGACAACACTGTTAACCCTTGTTTAAAGGCTTCACTTTGCTCATTTATAACAATTTCAGGATTTGCCGCTAATGGATTGGTATCCATAGCACTAACAAAGATGGCTGTTGGTGCACTGTCAATGGCAGGAACTTTGCTAAATGGACGTGTACGTAACGCAGTCCATAAACCAGAGCCTACTAAGTTTTTCACTACGTCTTCACGAGTAATAGAGCTTAGTTCATTGGCAGAATAGCTTTTGAATGTTTCCTGTGCATAGCCATCAACTTCGATAACTACAGATTGTAAAACACGCTTTTCACCACGATTAATTTCAGTAACAACACCGGCTGCTTGAGCTGTGAATTTAACGCCAGGATTTTTTTTATCTTCAAAAATTGCCTGACCTTTTGCTACGCGATCGCCCACTTTTACAAACATGGTAGGTCGCATACCCACAAACTCTTCACCTAGTGTCGCAACGGTTTTGATGGACGGACCATCATGGATTACCTGCTGGGGAGTACCAACTACAGGAACATCCAGACCTTTTTTTATTGTAATCATAAACACATGCACTACTTTTGATGGGAGTATCAAAATCAAAGAAATAACTAGCTTGCTAATTTTAAAACTTATTTATCAACAAGATAGCTAAGCTATCGATTTCAGTGTATTTCAGTAAGAAACTTATTTTTTTAACTAACTCGTTATAAAAATAAGACCCACTGGCTCTAAGTTAAAATTTCTGGCGCGATTCTAGCACAAAATAGGGTTTTTATTCTACGGCGCGCAGTAACTTTTCATTACAATTTAGTCGATTAATTATGATTTTGCCTACTAAGAGGGGAAAATAACCAGTATCAGTATTTTTCTTACACCATTTTAGTAGGCGTATATTTTATCCATTTTATTTTTTAACTAATTTTATTACACAAATGTATATTTATTTTGAATAATAAAAGTGTGCCATTATTTGAAATTTAACTTGTCTTTGACTATTTTATAACTACTACACGTTTTACTTTTTCTCTTGCTTTAAGAAAGAAGAAGTAGTTTTACAAAATATGCATTTACACAAACCGTCATACAAACTTAATAAGGACATAAATATGAATGAATCCCTTTATGAACGTTTAGGTGGTACACCAGGAATTAACGCC